>JAGCZE010000152.1 GCA_017960415.1 Lachnospiraceae bacterium | reverse complement strand
GAGGCCCGAACTGCTGGCTGCCTGCCAATGCATTTTCATTCATCCGGATGATGAGAAAAACAGGCATCTCCTCGGGAAGAAAGTACGTGTTCCGCTGTTTGAACTGACCGTTCCGGTACTTGAAGACGATAAAGTTGATCCGGGGAAGGGCTCGGGAGTTGTTATGTGCTGTACCTTCGGAGATCTGACTGACCTTGAGTGGTACAAGAAGCACAACCTCACCTTTAAGGAGGCTATCCTGCAGAACGGAACCATGTCGGAAATATGCGGAAAATACGCGGGAATGAGTATCCTTGAGGCACGTAAAGCGATGATCGGCGACCTAAAGGAACAGGGTTACATGATACGACAGGAGGAGATCGCTCATAACGTTGCGACGCATGAGCGGTGCGGTACTCCGATGGAAATTACCATAAAGAAGCAGTGGTTCATAGACATTTTATCAAACAAAGAAGAATATCTGAAAGCCGGCGACAGCATCAACTGGTATCCCGCGCATATGCAGGCCAGGTATTCCAACTGGGTTGAGAATCTGGAGTGGGATTGGTGTATCTCTAGGCAGCGTTATTTCGGAGTTCCTTTCCCTGCATGGTACTGCAGAAGCTGCGGAGCCGTAACCGTACCCGAGATCGAAGATCTTCCGGTAAATCCGCTCACAGATAGGCCGAAGAAGCCCTGTTCCTGCGGTTGTTCCGATTTTGAACCCGAGAAGGA
Source organism: Lachnospiraceae bacterium (assembly GCA_017960415.1). The sequence goes on along the minus strand of JAGCZE010000152.1, from coordinate 5,759 downwards.
TATCATGGATACCTGGGCTACTTCGTCGGTAACCCCTCTGATCAACCTTGACTGGTATGATGAAAATACCTTCAGAAAGGAAATGGCTCCGATGAGCCTGCGCCCCAATGCCCACGATATCATCCGTACATGGGATTTCTATACGATCGTTAAGAGCCTGTATCATACCGGTATGATCCCCTGGAAGGATGTTATGATCTCAGGACATGTTATGGCTTCGAAGGGTGAGAAGATCAGCAAGAAAAAGGGAAATTCCTCAATGGAACCCGCCGAGCTCATAGAAAAATTCTCCGCCGATGTTGTAAGACTGTGGACTTCTTCGGGCAGCCTCGGAAATGACATCGTTTTCTCGGAAGAGGAGTTTAAAAACGCCGGTAAACTGATCAATAAGATCTATAACGCTGCCAAATTTGTGATCATGCAGCTCGAAGGCTTTGAGAAGACCGATGATAACGGAAATACGGTTATTCTCAATGCGTTTGATAAGAATGAACCTGTTGACCTGTTGATCATGGACAAATGGATCATCAGCTCCTTTAACAATATGCTTGCACGCTTTGAAAAGTACCTGGAGAAGTATGAGATCGGACTGGCAATAGGAGAACTGGAAAAGTTCTTCTGGAGCTACTGTGATGACTATATCGAGATCATTAAAAACAGGGTATACAAGCCCGAGATATATGGAGAAAACGCAAGAAAATCCGGATTGTATGCGGCTTATCACACATTGCTCGGCATGATAAAATGCTTCGCCATATATATTCCGCATATTACCGAAGAGATCTATCAGGGGTATTTCATCAAACATGAAGGTGAAATATCGATCCACAAGACCATTATCGGACCGATCCCGGATGAATGCGGGATCACTGAGAATGATCTCAAGGCCGGACGGATTGCAATTGACATAATATCGGAGATCAGAAAATACAAATCGGAGCGGAATCTGTCACTTAAGGAGACTATCGATACGGTTCAGATAATTCTCGATCAGGATATTGATCTGAGCGCGGTAATTGATGATATAAAGGCGACGATCTCATGCAGCAACATCATATTGTCGAAAGGGGAGAATTTTGCGGTAAGCGTTATCGAACAGATGTGACCGGTGAGCCACGGGGACGGGGGTTGTGGTTCATTGAAAGAATCGGGAAATAGTGATACAATAACTTTAATTACATAGGATGAAGCACCTATTTTCCGGGAAGGGAGATTATATGAATAAAGCAGGTACACAAACTATAGAAACGGATAGACTGATTCTCCGGAGGTTCAGGGTGGAGGATGCTGAGGATATGTTTACGAATTGGGCATCTGATCCGGAAGTGACGAAATTCCTCACATGGGCGCCGCATACAAGCGTGGATGTGACCAGAAATCTTCTTTCCGACTGGGTATTGCGATATGAAGACGGCGGTTACTTCAATTGGGTAATTGAGTATAAGGAAACCGGTAAAGTCATCGGCAATATTTCTGTCGTCAAGCTTAAGGAGGATGTGGAATCCGCTGATATCGGTTATTGCATGAGCAGAGCTTATTGGGGAAACGAAATCATGCCGGAAGCGCTGAGGGCTGTGATGGACTATCTGTTTGATACCGTCGGACTGAATCGTGTTGCGGCCTGCCATGACGCCAATAATCCGAAGTCGGGGCGTGTTATGGATAAAGCCGGTATGAAGCTGGAAGGAACCTTGAGAGAAGCCGGGAAAAACAATCTTGGAATCTGTGATAAGGTTTGGCATGCGACTATCCGCAGCGACAGGGAGAAAAAATGAAAAATAAAAATGAGTAGGGGTATTTTATCGCGGGGAGGAACTGGATCACGGCGCCAAGTGTGTTATAATAAAATGCGGTAAGAACGGATGCGTGTATGCGGACGAAAAAGGAATTTACAGCATTCCGGCTTTTCCCGCGAAAGCCATAGATACAACAGGCGCCGGGGATGGCTTTGTTGCCGGTTTTATATATGGGTTGGCAAATGAAATGCCGATCCGGGAATGCTGCAGATACGGAAATGCCACAGCATCGGTGATTGTTGAGCACATGGGAACCCAGTGCATAAAGGGAGCAGCCGGTGATGTGAACAGGAGATATCAATACGGAAAAGGAAGGTAAATAATTATGATCACAAGAGACGAAGCGTTTTCACTGCTGAAAAAATACAACAAGGATCCATTTCATATCCAGCATTCGCTGACTGTGGAAGCTGTTATGAAATGGTATGCAAAAGAACTCGGATATGCTGACGAGGCAGAATACTGGGGTATCGTGGGGCTTCTGCACGACATCGATTTTGAATTGTATCCGGAGGAACATTGCCTGAAGGCACCGGAACTGTTGAAAGAAGGTGGTGTGGGTGACGATATCATACATTCCGTATGTTCCCACGGATATGGTATCACAGTCGGCTGTGGTGTAACGATCGATGTGGAGCCGGTTCATGAGATGGAGAAGGTCCTTTTCGCCGCGGACGAACTTACCGGTCTTATCTGGGCGGCTGCACTTATGAGACCGTCAAAGAGTACCAAAGATATGGAACTGAAATCCCTGAAAAAGAAATACAAGAGTAAAGGTTTTGCTGCAGGCTGCTCCAGAGAGGTGATAGAACGCGGAGCCGATCAGCTCGGATGGGAACTTGACAAGCTTCTTGAGATGACGCTTCAGGCAATGGCTGCAAGCGAAGATACGATCAATGAGGAGATGAACTGAAAAAGCTTAATGCTCTTTCGTATACCGCTGTAATAAGATTTTCATCGTCTCTTCATGAGGGGTAACACGACCATTTTCCATATCGTCAATACCTTTGTCTAATTCTGTCAGTAATTCCGGCGTTTCAGTAACAGGTATTGTCTTATCTAAAGTCGTAATATCCATGGCTAATCCTCCTATCATACAGCTTTCTCCTTTCTAAAAAATTTACATTTGAGATATAATCCTTTAAAGGACTACCAGTGTATTTTCTATGGGAATCTTTATTTATAAAGTTATTATACCATGTTTTGCGCCTCTGCATAAGATTCTGTTTTCCGGATTGCAGAGGCACAAAATTAGATTCCACTTTAAGGAGAGCATATCATGTTAAAAGTCCTAAAATTTGGTCTTACAAACAACCCCACCCCTCGGTTCAACATGTTATCAGCAGATGCTCGTTTGCGACGTCGTTGTATACTTCGCATTTTCTGTCCGATACATCATAAACGTGCACTATGTCGGTCAGGAGCTTCTTCTTTTCGAATTTAGTCACGATATCCTTTGAGGATTCAAGCTGCTTCGGTGAAAACCGGATCGTTTTTTCATTTTGGAATACTGCCGTGTAAAGTATCTCTGCTTCGACAAGGTCCTGGAAAATGTGGCTTCCGTAAGACAATTCCGGATTATATCCCGCTTTCGTCTCTTCTGTCTCGCAAATGATCTCAAATTCACTTATCTCGGAAAATGATGTCGGAACTCCAAGCTCGGGCGAAGATGTCCCGACCCTGCCGGGTACTATGAGCATCATATGTTTGCCCTGGTCACGGTAATGCCAGTTGATCTTTCCGACCAGCTTCGCCACAAGGCTTTTGTCCTTATACGGCATCCTGTAATACTTCACCGGATCGACATATACGATGATCTCAAGCTCCGTCGCCCGGCATATTCCCATAGACGCTCCGATGCTTTCGAGCAGAATGTTTTTCTTCGGGATTCTCTTCGGTATGGCGGTTCCGGTTTTTCCTTTTTGTATCTGCAAAGGCCGGCACTGCAGCAGGTCGATGGAATAATCCTCATCCTCTGAAATATTGATCGTAAATTCGGTATCTACGGGGTATTCGTACTCCTCCTGAATGCAATGCAGCATTCTCTTCATTTGTTCCATCAAGGTCTCATTGGCGACAAGTCCCTTACATGAAATAAACTTGACTTCCATGTCTCTTCCGCTCTCACGAAGGGAATACTCGGCCTGATAATCGTGCTCCAGCAATATCCTGTCGAGATAGTTCGGAATATCCGCCTGCAGTTCGGCCAGACTCATCCTCTTTAATGCCTTTTCGGTCATATTGATGACCTCGGCCTTGCCCTGAGAGAATTTATGCTTGTCTGCAGACGACGAATATAGTGATCTTTCGGGCATATCCAGATTCACGATTCTCGGATAAGAACCCTCGGTTCTGTCAACCGCCGATGTTCCGAGACCCATTACGAGCCTGAGCATGCCGGCTGTCGGATCGGCTTCCTTCATGATCCGGTAAGGACTGTAAGAGTACCCCACGCCCGCCGCACAGGGCATGTAGTTGGAACCGTAATAAGATCCCGATACTCTCTGAATGAGCAGCGCCATCTGTTCATCACGTTTATCGAGGCCTCTCCTCTTACGGTAATCCAGTGCAGAAAGGCTCATGGAGCTTGCATATACAACCTTGATGGCATGCTCGAATTCATCGAGCCGTTCCTCGAGAGTGCCCCGGTTGATGCAGAATACAGACTCATATTTGCCCGCAAACGCATTTCCGAAGCCATCCTCCAGAATACTGCTCGAGCGGATGATGTACGGATCCTGTCCGTAGTACTCGATTATCCGGACAAACATCTCACGCATCGTGTCCGAAAATGCCCCTGCCATTATCTTATCGGCAAATTCTCCTGCAAGCTCAAAGTACCCCTCTTCGGTGCGTTGCTTGATCCTTGTATCCCAGAGGTTATTATCGACTATGTATGTATAATAAACGTCCGAACCGACATAGAATGAATCATGCGGTTCCAGTACATCACTGATATCCGGTTCCTTATTTCTGATGATCGCCCTTGCGAGCAGCATTCCGCACGCCTTACCGCCGATCATGCCTGTTCCGATCATATGATCCCTGACCGCAAAATAATCCTCGGGCGTAAAATGCTCCTTTACCATCCGTCGCATCTTCTCATCGCGTGTCATCATGATATTGCACATCGTGGCACAATCTTCGGTAACGTCCAGACCGCTGTCTCTCTGCAATTTTACGCGGTTAAAGAACCTGTCCCAGGAATCGGAATACTGTTCCTGTGCCGAACGCTGAGCCCGGCCAAGTGCCTGATAGAACCTGCTTGACTTTACGCCGTCCAGGATGGGACGGAATTCGCCGCTCTCGGGATCAAAAGTATGCGGCAGGAACATTGTTTCGGAATTACGTTTCCAAACCTTCTCCGGGCGTACATAGATGCTTTTGTTGTCAGAATAAACGTCAAAGAACAGCTGGGTGGTATTGAGGATCTTATTAACTGCCTGTACCGAATGCTTGCCGCGGATTATCGGAAAGAAAGCAACCGTATCAAGAATGAACAGGAACGGGCATGTGACACGGAAGAAATTGCCCATCATCAGGTCGGTAGCCCAAGCAGTCTGCAATTCAGATAAACAATCAAAAACATAGAAAGCATCCTTGCCTTCCTCCTCGATGACATTATGGATACTGACCGTAAAATTCTCAAATCTGTGTGACAGCGGCACTTCGACCTTCTTGATCTTCGGATTGTCTTCGAGCAGCGGTTCATGGCTCGCGAATCTGAAATATATAATATTTCTCTTATCTTTTATGGCCTGCTTGATATACGGTTCCATAAACAATTTGAACTGTGAGAGTTCGGAAACCCGCCATACAACATTGTCTCCAAGCCTTATGCTGTCAAGCGCCTCGTCCATCTCAGGTATACCGCTTTTTATTCTGTCAAATGCCGCCATACACATACCTCCCCCAAAAAAGAAAAGGCATCATGAACCACCGGGTGGGTCAAAACGCCTTTGT
>JAGCZE010000151.1 GCA_017960415.1 Lachnospiraceae bacterium | reverse complement strand
TGCCTTCCCCTTGAGGGGAAGGTGGCGCGAAGCGCCGGATGAGGTGGACCAAAAAGGGTAATTACGGAGGAGTGCAGCATATGGAATCACTCAGAGAACTGTACAAAATAGGCAGGGGCCCCTCAAGCTCACACACGATGGGACCGGAGAAGGCATCCAAGCTGTTTATTCAGGAGTATCCGGCGTCGGATCACTACAAGGTGATACTGTTCGGATCCCTCGCAAAAACAGGCAAGGGGCATATGACCGATGTTATTATTGAGAGGACCTTCGGCGAAAGGAAGCTCGAAATCGTTTGGAACCCGACGATCAGAGGCCTCGGACATGCCAATACGATGGAGCTGTATGCCTACGATAAGGACGGCCATCAGGAAGGTTTTTGGCGGGTTTACAGCGTCGGAGGCGGAAAGATTGTTGTTGACGGCAAGGCTGATATCAAGCCTCCGGAAATATATCCTCACAACAGCTTCGCCGAGATACGCGATTACTGCGATGAGAAGGGGATCCGTCTGTGGCAGTATGTTGAGGAATTCGAAGGCCCCGGGATATGGGATTATCTTGAAGAAGTCTGGTTCACGATGAAGAAGGCCATTATGGACGGGCTGAAGGCCGAAGGCGAGCTGGCCGGAGGGCTTCATTTGCAGCGCAAGGCAAAGATCCTCTACAGCAAGAAGCATATGGACGAATCGGCTGCGACAAGGGAAAACAGGGTGGTCTGTGCATATGCCTTTGCGGTGAGCGAGCAGAACGCCAGTCTCGGAGAGATCGTTACCGCGCCGACCTGCGGTTCCTGCGGTGTTGTTCCGGCGGTTATGAGATATCTTCAGGAGAGAAGGGATTTCAGCGACAAGGAGATACTGCGCGGACTTGCGGCCGGCGGAATAGTCGGAAATCTTGTAAAACAGAACGCTTCCATCAGCGGTGCAGAATGCGGATGCCAGGCGGAGATCGGAACTGCCTGTTCAATGGCGGCAGCGGCGGCAGCCGAGACTTATGAGATGGACCTCGATATGATCGAGTATTCCGCGGAAGTGGCTATGGAGCACCATCTGGGCCTGACCTGCGACCCCATTGCCGGGCTCGTACAGATTCCCTGCATTGAGCGAAATGCCGTTGCGGCAATGCGTGCGATCAATGCCGTGCGTCTGGCCAATTTCCTGACAAGTTCCAGAAAGATATCCCTTGATATGGTCATTGAGACGATGTACCGCACCGGCAAGGATATTCCCCGTGGCTATCGTGAAACCGCCGAGAGCGGACTTGCGGCCGAGTATTTTAAGAACGGAAGAGTCGCGGAAGAAAAGTAGGATCGGCAGAATTATCGAAGAAAAGCAGGAACCGGCAGAATTATTGCTTACTTTTGAAAGAGTGCAGAAAAAATATTTACAAGTCGATTTTAAGAAAATATAATATAGTGGAGGATTGTCTATGGACGGTCTTCCACTATTATTTTCGGGAGGGAAAAGGAATGATAAGGATTGGAATCTTAGGTTACGGTAATCTTGGCAAAGGTGTTGAATGTGCCATCGAGCACAATCCGGATATGAAGCTTGCGGCGGTATTTACCCGCAGGGATCCGGCAAAATTGAAGATAAACACCGCGGGAACCCCGATTTATGCTGCGGATACACTTGCTCAGCACAAGGATGAGATCGATGTGCTGATCCTGTGCGGCGGAAGCGCCACAGACCTTCCGGGACAGACACCCGAGGCGGTGAAATATTTCAATGTGGTTGACAGCTTTGATACTCACGCAAGAGTTCCCGAACATTTTGAAAATGTAGACAGGGAAGGCAAGGCCTCCGGACATATCGGTATTATCTCGGTGGGCTGGGATCCCGGACTGTTCTCGCTCGCACGTCTGTATTCCAATGTTGTTCTGACCAAAGGCAATGATTACACGTTCTGGGGCAGGGGCGTAAGCCAGGGCCATTCCGACGCGATCCGCAGGATCGAAGGCGTGAAGGACGCAAGGCAGTATACCGTACCCGTTCCCGAGGCTGTTGAGGCAGTAAGAGCCGGCAAGAACCCCGAGCTTACAACGAGACAGAAGCATACGAGAGAGTGCTATGTGGTTGCTGAAGAGGGCGCAGATCTTACCCGTATCGAAAATGAGATCAAAACCATGCCCAACTATTTCTCGGATTACGATACAACCGTACATTTCATCAGCGAAGAAGAACTGAAGGCTAACCACAGCGGACTTCCTCACGGCGGAAGTGTGATCCGCACCGGCACTACAGGATGGAACGATGAAATGAAACATACTATCGAGTTCTCGCTGAAGCTGGATTCGAACCCCGAATTTACGACACAGGTGCTTGTTGCATTTGCGAGAGCAGCATACAGGCTGAATCAGAAGGGCGAGAGCGGCGCAAGGACGGTATTTGACATTCCGCCTGCATTCCTTTCGGCAGCTGATCCGGCAGAGCTGAGGGCACATTTGCTGTAAGCAGAAAACAGGGTCGCTTTGTTGAATAGGAGAGATTTTAGTCTGCTCGATTTGTAGAGCGTAGCTGCTTAAAACTATAAAAATAGCCGACAGTTCGGTAGGATAGGTACCGGAATGTCGGTTTATATAAGGAGAAGAGACAAACATATGAAGTATAGCAAAGATAAAGTATCTGATATTAAGATCGCATATATCGGCGGCGGATCCCGCGGCTGGGCATGGACATTTATGAACGACCTGGCTTTGGAACCTAAGCTGGACGGGGAGATCAGGTTATATGACATTGATCTTCCGGCTGCAAAAAACAACGAGATCATAGGCAATTCCCTTCTCGTTCGCCCCGAAACAAGCGGAAAATGGAATTATAAAGTGTACGAGAGTCTCGATGAGGCATTGACCGGAGCTGATTTTGTCGTAATATCCATACTTCCGGCCACATTTGACGAGATGGAGATTGACGTACATATGCCCGAAAGACACGGTATTTACCAGTCTGTAGGTGATACGGCAGGGCCCGGAGGAACGATCAGGGCAATGAGAACGCTGCCCGAATTCAAGAAATTTGCGGAAGCCATCAGGGACAACTGCCCGGATGCCTGGGTCATCAATTACACCAACCCGATGTCATTGTGCGTCAAGACACTGTATCATGTTTTCCCGCAGATCAAGGCATTCGGATGCTGCCACGAGGTATTCGGAACGCAGATGCTCCTGGGCGGGATACTGAAGAAATCGGGTCTCATAGGCAAAGAAGAACCCGACAGACATGATATCAATGTAAATGTATTGGGCATCAACCACTTTACGTGGTTCGACAGCGCATCATACAGGGGAATAGACCTTTTCCCGGTGTACAGGGAATATATAGACAAACATTTCGACGAAGGCTGGTCAGACACT
>JAGCZE010000150.1 GCA_017960415.1 Lachnospiraceae bacterium | reverse complement strand
GGCTCGCTGATCTTCAGCTCGCGCTCCGCTCCCGAAAGAATGCCTTCGTAATCGGCGGCAGGCATCGGCTTTGCGAAGTAATAGCCCTGCATGTACATACAGCCTATGCTCTTCAAAAACTCGGCCTGACTCTGCGTCTCTACGCCCTCGGCAATGATGGGGAGCTTCAGCCACTTCGACATGCGCACAACAGAGCTCAGGATCGGGCCTCCGCGGCCTTCCCTGCCCTCCGACTCGATGAACTTCATGTCGAGCTTGAGCATGTCAACGGGAACGTCCTTAAGTGTATTCAGCGACGAGTAGCCGCTTCCGAAATCGTCCATCTCAACGCAGAAGCCCGCGTCGCGCAGATGGCGCACCGAACTGATCAGCAGTGACGGATTGTCGATATATGCCGATTCGGTGATCTCAATATGTATCGATGATGTGGGCAGACTGTACTTGTCCACAAGATATTTAAAATGCTCCGCAACGTTCATGGAACAGATATCGGTCCTTGAAACATTGACCGAGATCGGGCAGATTCCGATGCCCATGTTGAGCCACTTGCGCTGGAAACGGCACGCCTCTTCCCATACGAACTTGTCCAGATGGGTAATGAAGCCGTTCTGTTCAAACAGCGGAATGAACTTTACGGGCGGGATAATGCCCTTCTCGGGATGTACCCAGCGTACGAGAGCCTCCGCGCCGTGAAGCGCGCCGGTCAGGTAATTGTACTGGGGCTGCAGATAGATCACGAACTGTGAGCCGTCGAGAGCCTGATTCATCTCATTGACCAGCTGCTGCTTCTCGATCAGCGACAGGCGCATCGTGTCATCGTAGAACGCGATGGTCCTGGTATAGTTGTCCTTAATGGTCTTGAGAGCGAGAAATGCGCGGTCACACATCAGGGCCACTTCTATCGAGGGATCGTCTATAACATATACGCCCATTCTGAGCGATATCTGGAGATTCGGGATGATCGAGGGCGGATCCATGTAATGATCCGCTACATGCAGACGGTGGAAATCGTCGAGGCGCATGCAGATAACGAAATGGTCGGACTCCCACCTTCCGTAAACGCACTCCGAGAAATCCTCGGCCTTTTTCTTAAAGGTATCGCCAAGGGACGTGAGGATCCGGTCGCAGTCATCCACACCGTATACATCGTTCAACACCTTGAAGCCGTCGATGTCGTAACGGATGATGATATAGCGTTTCGTGGGATTTGCGTTAAGGAGCTCGCGGGTCTTCCTGCAGAAGGTCCTGCGGTTATATATTCCGGTCTTCTCATCAACTTCGATGTTCGCGATGAATCTGTTTCGCGACTGCATGCCCTGATAATCCCTCGGGCCGAAGTTTCTTGTGAGAAGGTTCTGGATCTTATGTCTAAGAAGGGGCAGATTGATGGGCTTCGGCATAACGTCGTAAGCGCCCAGATCGAGTGCATCGATCAGATCATCGGTATTGTCCGACGCAGAGATAGCGATGACGGGAATACGGGAAAGTCTGTCGTCCTGAGCCATTTTTTCAAGCACGTTAAAACCTGTCATCTCCGGCATAAGAAGGTCGAGGACAACAAGTTCAATGTCAGTATAATGCTTGAGCGTCTTGAGGCACTCTTCGCCGTCGCCGGCCGTGATCACCTCATAGTAGGGCTTGAACTCCTCGCTTAAGATCATCAGACTTGTCTGAGAATCGTCCGCGATGAGTATCTTAAGTTTTTCCGCCATCAGTATTCCCCTTGATACCGGTCCTTACAGAACGATATCCAACTACATTTTCTTCTCTGTATTATTATCATAATGCAAAAAAACAATTTTCGCAATAGACTTAAACGTTTACTTCAAAAAATTCTGATTTTGTTTCATAAATCGTGAAACATTTTTGCCATATTTCCGCAACGTAAATCGCAGGAAATATTTCTTTACTTTGATATCGAAATCTAATATATTAAATACTTAAGGATTGCCGCGTTTTTGGGCATTCCGCACATATTCACTTTTTGAAAAGGATTTTGGTAAAACCGTTATGAAACGTTGGCAGGCTAATCTGTTGCTTCTTCTCGCGGCCGTTATATGGGGCGCCGCATTTACCGCGCAGAGCGTGGGCATGGAACATCTCGGCCCCTTCTCTTTTAACGCGATCCGCTTTTCCATCGGCGGTATCGTGATGCTCCCCGTAGTCGCGCTGAGGCAGCGAAGCCTTAAGAAAAAGGGTACCGGCACAGAGGCAGGATTCTCGAAGCGCCTCGTGGTCACAGGTATCCTCTGCGGACTTCTGCTCACGATGGCAAACTCGATACAGCAGATCGGCCTTTTGTATACATCTCCCGGTAAGGCCGGCTTCATCACTGCCCTTTACGTGATCATAGTTCCGATACTCGGTCTGTTCTTCGGAAACAGACCTGCATTAAGGCTCTGGATCAGCGTGGTGATCGCCGTTGTCGGTATGTATCTGCTCTGCGTGAGCGACACATTCACGGTCGAAAAGGGCGATATCCTGATCATGATCTGTGCTCTTATCTTCGCGATACATATCATGGCAATAGACAAGCTCTCGCATGATCTGGACGGCATCGCGATCAGCTGCATACAGTTCCTGACCGCGGGTGTCCTCTGTTCGGCTATCGTGCCTCTGACAGACGAAGTCATCACCATGGACGCGGTCTTCAGCACTGCGGTCCCGCTGCTCTACGCGGGCATATTCTCCTGCAGCTTTGCCTATACGTTCCAGATCGTCGGGCAGCAGCATACGACTCCTACGGCCGCTTCACTGCTTCTGAGCACCGAGTCTGTTTTCGCGGCTCTGGCCGCATGGCTGCTGATAGGCGATACAATGACGCTGCGTGAGATCCTCGGCGGCTTCTTAAGCTTCTTCGCCGTTATCCTTTCACAGCTTCCTTCCAAGAAACAAACAGCTCAATAAACAAACATACAGAGGAATATACAATGGAGCACATCGATAAACGCGGCTACCTGAATACGGATTATCTCCTCTTCCATATCAATGACCGGAGCAAGGACGAGCACAGCTTCCACTATCACGAGTTCGACAAGATCGTCGTTCTACTGTCCGGAAAGGCTTCGTACATCATTGAGGGAAGGGAGTATTTCCTTGAGCCCGGCGATGTGCTTTTTGTCAATCATCATGACATCCACAAGCCCGTGATCGATCCCGATGAGCCCTACAACCGCATCGTACTCTGGATCAACCGTGACTTTCTGACCACACGCAGTACAGATGACTGCGATCTCTCGCTCTGCTTTAAGCTGAGCTCCGACGCAAAATGCCTCTTCCGCCCCGACGGCGCGGACCGCGAGAGCTGCCTTAAGCTCCTGCTCGAGCTTGAAGAAGAATGCTCTGCACAGCGGTATGGTGCGAAAGCCGCTTCAGACGCTGCACTCATCAGATATCTGATCAGCCTTGACCGCGCAATGACTGCCTCCGACGGAAGCAGCGAGATACCTTTCCGCTGCGACAGGAAGATCGCAGAAATACTCGAATATATCAACTCAAATCTGCAAACCGACTTATCCTGCGATACCGTTGCGGCGAGGTTTTTCCTGAGCCGCTCCTATCTCATGCACCGCTTCAGGTCAGAGACCGGCTATACTCTGCACAATTACGTGCTGCAGAAACGTCTCTTTTATTCCCGTAAGCTTCTCGAGGAAGGGCTCTCAATAAATGAAGCCGCTCTTTCGAGCGGCTTCGCCGATTACACTACCTATCTTCGTGCTTTTAAGAAAGTGTTTAATTGTCTGCCGAGTGACTTTAACGATAAATGATCCGGTCAGGAGCGTCTGCGGGACCTTCTTCTGCGTCCCGATGACTTCTTCGGTCTCTCCTGCTTCATCCTTTCAAAATCGCCCTGTGTGACCTTATAGAGCGCCTCTCCTTCATCCTCGCCGAAATGCTGCCTGAAGTACTCATGCAGCTCATCGCGGTTCTTGCAGCCGGCCACAGCTTCGTCTATCGCTTCCGCGTAAATGCTGATGGTCTTCTGTGAAAGAAGACTTCCGAGTATCGAATAAATGTATCCGAACCTGTCGGCAGTCTGCGTCTCACCCTGTGCATCGGGTGCGGGCTCATCGGTTGCGGGTTCTTTCTCCTGTGCCTTCCCGGGCACTTCCGGATCTTCTCCGGGGATCTCCTCATTCACAGTCTCCG
>JAGCZE010000149.1 GCA_017960415.1 Lachnospiraceae bacterium | reverse complement strand
TCTTGAGGGAGTGGATCTCAAGACATATCTTGATAATAACGGTACCATGTCCTTTGCTCAGGCTTTTGATATGCTCGAGCCTGTCATGCTGGCATTGCAGAAGATCCATGATCAGGGGCTGATCCACCGTGATATCAGTCCGTCCAATATCATGATCCTGAAGAACGGAAGCGTCAAGCTGCTTGATTTTGGTGCGGCAAGGGATGTCAGCGGGGATGATGAGAAGAGCCTTTCAATCATGCTCAAACCCGGTTATGCGCCCGAAGAGCAGTACAGGACCAGAGGCAATCAGGGACCCTGGACCGATGTGTACGCGCTTTCCGCGACTATGTACAAGATGCTGACCGGAGTTACGCCCGAGGATGCGATGAGCCGTATGTATTCCGATGATCTTAAACGTATTTCACAACTGAACAGCAGTGTTACCGCGTCTCAGGAAAAGGTTATCTTTAAGGGCATGGGTATCGATCCAAGCGGCAGATATCAAAGCGTGGAAGAACTCAGAAAAGCTTGCGAGACCTGTCTTTCCGCGTCATCTGAAAATAATGAAAAGACTTTTATCGAGGAAAAGTCTAATCTCGAAGAAAAAACTTATCTTGAAGAAAAGAAATTTATCGATGAAGGAACTTTTATCGAGGATAAGCTTTTTTCTGAGGAGAAAACAGCCTTCGATTTTCCTGAGGAAATTTCTGCCTTCGATAATGGCAGGGCAGACGATAACAGCGCAGCTGAAAAGATAGCCGAAGATTACAAGAAAGCAACCGGTGAAAAAGATTTTGACAACAAGGACTTTGATAATATTGATTTAGACAACAAAAAATCAGGGAACACAGAAAACGGAAGCATAGACTCCGGCAACAATTCTCCCGAGAACACGAAGAAACCGCTCATACCCGGCCTTATAGCATGCCTTGTTTTCGGGGTTGCGGCTGCATATTTTGTTTCTAACCTGATATACGAAGCGGGACGTGACAACACCCAGGAGGGCATGATGCTGTTTTTGAGTATTGGTATCATTGTTTTCGGTGCAGCTTCGTTCTTCTCCGGGCGACTGTTCTTCGGCAGGTTGGATCGCCGCGATACAACACCGCGCAAAGAGGGCTTTATTTTTTCGGTTATCTGCGGAATCTTAATGATCCTCGTGTTCAATTTACTTACCCTGGGAGATGGCTTGTTTTATAGCCCGATCACGCTGTTTCTGGCAATAATGGCGTTTCTTACAGGACGGCTTTATTTCCCGAGGTTAGATAATTCTGACAAAAAGCCCAAGATAGCGGGACTTATATGCTTCATTATTTTTGCGGTTATTGCTGTAGTGGGTTATGCGTTCCTTTTGATCTATTTTGAAAAACTGGACCGCGAAAATATAAATATTCTGGTGGTTGTTTCCTTAAACAGCGTGTTTGTCTCACTGTTTTGCGCGTATTTTTATTTTTCGAGAAAGCCTAAGGAGACAAAGAAGTTATTTGCGAAAATCCTCAAAGGTGCTGCGGCGTTGGTCGTTATCTGTTTCCTGGCAAAAATCGTCGTGATCGGTGTCGGAACTGTCAGCATAGGAGATAAGCGCGTATCGATAAACGAAAGAATCCTTGTTCTTACTCCGGTAAGTCTTACAAGGGGGCTGAATCTGCTTTCGGACCATGATATTGAGCGTTTGAAGAAACTCAAAAAACTCGAAAGACTGGATATTATCGATTGTTTTATTGATGACAGGGATCTTGAAGTGATCGGGGAGCTGACACAGCTTACCTCACTGAATATCAGCGGGAATGAAGATATTACGGATCTGTCGCCGCTGGCATCACTGACAAACCTTACTAACCTCAATATTTCGGAGACCTCGGTTTCGGATGTAAGTGTGCTCGGGCAGCTTACTCAATTACAGTATCTGTTTATGAATGATCTTCCGGAACTTGATCAGTCAACTATCGTTATTCCGGATTCTGTGTATCAGATCGAATGCTCGGAAGACGGTCTGGAAAACATAAACTTCCTTGAACCCTGCATCAGCAATCTTAAACGCCTCACTGCCAATTACAATAACATTCACGATATCGAGGTTCTGCGGGGGATGGCGGATTTAATCAGTTTGGATAACATCCGGATATCACTTGATAATAACGATATTTCCGATATTTCACCCCTTGCGGGCGTTCGTATTTCAAATCTCAGCATGAATAACAACAAAGTGGAAGATATTTCGTGCCTGTCCGGCAATACTAAACTGACTGACTTGTACTTGAACGGCAACATGATAACCGATATTTCGGTGCTGAGTGAATTTTTCATGCTTGGCACGCTGGAACTCGGGCATAACCGGATCAAAGATATTTCAGCTCTTCGGGAATGCCCGGAGCTTAAAAGAGTAAATCTGGAAGATAATGAGATATCGGATATATCCGTACTCGCTGATTTAGCTTCACTGAAGGCAAGTAACTATATACTGGATCTGTCGGACAATCAAATTGAGGATATTACACCGCTTGATGGATTTCAGGCAACAGCTGTCGATCTTTCGAGAAATCAGATCAAGGACGTTACGACACTGAGTAAAAGCCGGGTGCTGAACACTCTCGATCTGACCTTCAATAATATCACCGATCCTTCGGCATTGTTCGATATGCCCGCACTGACCACTCTCGGGCTTGCCGAAAATCCGATCGTAAAACTTGAAGGCATTAAAAACAATCCAAACGGAACGTTATTTACGCTAACTGTTTCATATAATGCGGACTTTGACTGGGAGGCACTTGCGGCGGTAAAAACATTGCGTGTGATCGTATATAATGCGTCGGAGCGAGAAGAATACGAACTGCGAAAGGTTTACAAAAATGCTCCGGGAACGTGCAATTTCCAAACCCTTGACAGTCCGGAAGAATAATATTTGGGGAGAATAACAATGGCTGAAACAATTTTATACAGTGAATTATCGAATAAAGGCGCGGTTCTGGCGCTGTTTGACCATTCGGGATTTGCAGGAATATATCCGCTGGGCCCGTTGACCACTATAGGCCGGGCTTCATCGGGCAGCAACTGCGATATTCCGGTTAACTCACGGCTTGTATCGCGCAATCATGCAAAGATCGTATTTGCCGACAGTGAGTACAGATACATTGATTCGGGAAGTACCAACGGAACGCAGATAAACGGCGTTCATATCGGAAACGGACCGGATGAAAGCAAAAGCGCGATCCTGAAAAACGGAGATATCCTGAAATTCTACCGGCACGGATCCAGCTCAGAGGAGGACAGGGTTACAGCGGTATTTTCTACGGTGCTTGACAGCAAAACTTCGTGGAAGGTCCTGCCTCTTTACGATACCGCCGAGATACTTGTCGGGCGTTCAAATGCTGCAGGGGTGAAGATCGAGAATAATATGATCTCCGAAAAGCATGCTTCATTCTTCAAAGCACATGCCGGCTGGGCGATCATTGACCATAACAGCAAAAACGGGGTTTTCCGGAACGGGAAGCGCGTTACCTCGCCCGGCTACCTTGAAGTGCAGGATGTAATACGCGTAGCTGATTCCTATTTTATCTTCCTTGGAGACAGACTTCTTGTTCCTGCGGAAATGAACAGTACTGCACCGGCTGGAGGAACTTTGGAGCAGTCTGCTGAAAAAGACCGCCCGGCACCGGTTAGAGAAGCACCGATACATACTCCGGAAATACACCATCCTGCACCTGCCGGTGAAACACCGGTACAGAATCCGGCTACAGGCCGGCAGACACCGGTTGAAGAAACGCCGAAGCCGCGAAGGAAACAAAGAGACGAAGGCGACCTAGTGATCCATATCACCGAGCGCAGCGTGGTAAAGCGTTTTGAAAAGCTTCTTCTGCTGCAGGATATCAACCTTACGATTTCGAGCGGTGAGATGGTTCTGATACTCGGCGGTTCCGGAGCAGGAAAGACAACCTTCATGAATGCCGTAATGGGCTACGAGAAGGCAACAGGCTCGATCCTTTACCGTGATACCGATATTTACGAAGAATATGAATCAATGAAGTATGAGATCGGATTTGTGCCCCAACAGGATCTGTTGCGCGGCAGCGATACCGTTTACGATACGATAGAGAACGCTGCTCAGATGAAGCTTCCGAAACGCATGAGCCACGTGGTAAGAGAAGAGAAGATTACAAAGGTTCTGGAGGAACTGGGTCTTTCGAGGGAAAGAGACTCGCTCGTTTCAAAACTCAGCGGCGGGCAGAAAAAGCGTCTGAGCATTGCTGTGGAACTCATTGCCAATCCGAGCCTGTTCTTCCTTGATGAGCCCGATTCCGGAGTCGATGATATCATGGGACGCGGTCTTATGGAGAATCTGCGGCATATCGCCGATTCAGGCAAGATCGTCATGATGATCTCGCACAGTCCGGAGCGTGCCGCAGACCTGTTTGACAAGGTACTGGTTCTGGCCAAAAGTACTGTGGATAATTGCGGACATATGGCGTTTTTCGGAACACCCGACGAGGCATTCAAATTCTTCGGAGTAACGGTATTCCGGGATATCGTAAGAAAGATCAACCGTCCGGATGAAAACGGCGAGGGAATGTCGGACTATTTCATTGAGAAATACCGGAAGATGACAGAAGGGGGCGAAATTCATGAGTGAGTCGAGGATAGGAAGGATTCCTCAAATAAAAATATATGTCGGTAAATGCTTCAGGACATTTATTAACGAAAAGGGCTGGAAGTCGCTTGTCAGCACATTGATCATTT
>JAGCZE010000148.1 GCA_017960415.1 Lachnospiraceae bacterium | reverse complement strand
GCTCCTCAACGAAGCCTCTGAAAATGCGCTCTCTCGGGTCCGAAAGAGAGTATACGGCATGTCCCATTCCGTATATCAGGCCTTTTTGGTCAAAGGCCTCCTTATCAAGTATTTTCGTCAGATATGCGCTTAATTCGTCGCGGTCGGAATGGTCGGCAACATGGGCTCTGATATCGTTCATCATTTCCATGACCTTTATATTCGCGCCGCCGTGCTTGGGTCCCTTCAAGGAGGACATAGCAGCGGCAATGGTCGAATAGGTGTCTGAACCGGACGATGTAACAACTCTTGTCGTAAATGTCGAGTTATTGCCGCCTCCGTGCTCCATATGCAGGATAAGAGCGGTATCGAGAACCTTGGCCTCGGTAGCGGTATAACGCCTGTCGGGGCGCAGCATCATCAAAATGTTCTCGGCAGTGGAAAGAGCGGGATCCGGATGATGTATGATCATACTCTCACCGTTTGACGAATAATTGAAAGCATGATAAGCATATACCGCAAGCAGCGGGAATTCACTGATCAGTCTGATGCATTGACGCAGGGAATTCTTTACGGTGGAAACTGTGGCTTTTTTATCATATGAGGCCAGGGTAAGGATGCTTCGCGTCATTGAATTCATAATGTCGCTGGACGGCGCTTTCATAATGACATCGCGGGTAAAATTCGACGGAAGGGTTCTGTAATCTCCGATAAGCTCGAAAAACAGGGCTTCTTCTTCAAGTGAAGGAAGTTCACCGTACAGCAGAAGATAAGCGATGCGCTCAAAGCCGAGTTTATCTTCCCCAAGGGAATTTATCAGCTGTTCTATGGTGTAGCCTCTGTACCAGAGCTCACCGTCACAGGGTATCTTTTCACCGTTTTCGTGTCTGAATGAAGTTACTTTGGAAATATTGGTCAGACCTGAGAGTACCCCGTTGCCGTTCTGATCTCTTAATCCTTTGAAAACCCCGTATTCCGTATAAAGTTCCGGAGCGATAGCGTCATTTTTACGACAGATATGTTCGTGTTCGTGATAGTATTCTTTCCTTTCCTCAAGTTGCATAGGCAGTTCCCCTCCATTTTATTATGATAACGGTATGACCGCAGTGTTTTACCTGTCCTCTCTGAAATAAGGCAATCCCAGATGTGCGGGGGGCTGATCCTCTCTCTTGCGTCTGAGTGATACGAAGATGAGTACCAGCAGGGTTACGACATAGGGAATCATCTTGAACAACTCCGTAGTATAGCGGTTGGCTATGCTGATATACAGGAATGCCCAATAAGCGATGCCGAATACATACGATCCCCAAATCGCATTGATCGGACGCCATGTCGAGAAGATTACAAGAGCAACGGCAAGCCAGCCCAGGGCTTCGATCGTTCCGTCATTGGCCCAGGTGCCTTTGATATAGTCCATTGTGTAATACAGACCGCCAAAGCCCGAAATACCTGCACCGATACAGGTTCCGAGATATTTGTACAGAGTAACGTTGATACCCGCAGCATCTGCGGTAGCGGGGCTCTCGCCCACCGATCTCAGATTGAGGCCTACACGCGTCCTGTTCAGGAACCAGAACATCACGATTGCAATGATGATAGCCACATAAGTCATCCAGCCGTAGCCGAAGATTGCGTAGCGCGGGTCATGGGTATCATTGCCGGCAAGAGCGGAAGAATAAGTCCTGAACGCTGATGAAGCCGCAGCAACCGATATCTGTCCGACACCTCCGGAGAAGTTCTGCAGCATACCGCCGAAGAAATTTCCGATGCCTGCTCCGAAAATCGTAAGAGTCAGACCGGTAACATTCTGATTGGTCCTGAGTGTGATCGTAAGGAAGCTGTAAATGAGTCCTCCGAGCATCGATGCCGCAAATGAAGCAATAAGGGCCAATAAAACCGAGATCCAGGGTACTGGATCGGGATTGCCGTTCTCATAGAAAAACGAAGCCGACAGTCCGGCGATACCGCCCAGATACATGATGCCGGGTACTCCGAGGTTCAGACTTCCCGATTTCTCGGTAAGGATCTCACCTAAGGCACCGAACATGATGATGGTACCGAACAATATGGCACTGTGTATCAATGTGATCATTTCGCTTCACCTCCCGTCGATTTACTGTGTCTGAAGAGCAGACGGTAATTGATGAAGAATTCGCTGCCCAGCAGGAAAAAGAGGATTATGCCCGTAATGATCTGCGAAACATAATCGTTGATCGCATATACCGAAGCGATCTGGGATGCTCCCTTGTTCAGGAATACAAGCAGCAGCGAGATCAGTATCATTATAAACGGATTGAATTTGGCAAGCCATGCGACGATGATCGCCGTGAAGCCTCTGCCTCCCGCGGTTCCTGTAGAAATGGTGTGGCTTGCGCCGGAAACGGCTATGAAGCCTGCCAGTCCGCAGACAGCGCCCGAGATGGCCATGGTACGAATATAGACCTTGTTGACGCGGATGCCGGCGTAACGTGCGGTATTGACGGAGTCTCCGATAACGGATATCTCGTAGCCCTGTTTGGTGCGGTTCAGATATATGTACATACCGACCGTGATCAGCATTACTATGACTACATTCCAGCCGAAATCCTTATTGGGGATGGAATTGAACATACTCGGAAGCCAGCCCTTGTTGTCCATTGCATTGACTACGCCGACAGTGTTGGATCCGGGAGGATTCTCCCAATTGGCCACCATAAACGAAGTAAGCTGGATTGCGATATAGTTCATCATCAGCGTGAACAGCGTCTCGTTGGTATTCCAGTGGGCTTTGAAGAAGCCCGGGAAGAAGCCCCATACAGCACCTGCGAGGATACTGGTGACCAGCATCACAAGGAGTAGCAGTGCGTTGGGCAATGCGGTGAAGTATTTCATACAGGCAACCGTAACGAGCCCGCCTACAAGGATCTGACCTTCAGCTCCGATATTCCAGAACTTCATCGCAAATGCGGGTGCAAGTCCGACTGCAATGCACAGAAGGGTCATCGTATCGCGGACTGTGTTCCAGATACGGATATTATTGCCGAAGGCACCGAGAAACATGGTTCCGTAAACATTAAGGG
>JAGCZE010000012.1 GCA_017960415.1 Lachnospiraceae bacterium | reverse complement strand
GACTATCGCATGAGTCTCGGGATCCTGATAATTGTAAATACAGAATTCAAACCAGTAATGCGGCACATTGGCCAGTGACGCAGCTATCGGGATATACCCAGCATCCCTGATCTTCTCACACATTGTCATAAATGTATCCCAATCCGTATTCTCATCGGGGATCTCAACCCCGGCCTCCCGGCAGACCTTTTTATTTACGAACAGGCCCTCCCAGTAGCCGTTTACGGGAATACAGTAGATCTTCCTGTCCACCGGCGATTCCTGCATCAGGCTTTCCTTCATGTTGGAAGCAAAATCGGGATAGACCCCGCGTATTTCGTCAAGAGATACCACCCTGTTGTTCTGTACCAGGACGCTCGCATCCTCTCCCGAAAAATAGAACAGGATATCGGGTTCGGCCCCGGTCTGGTAATCCATGATAACCCTGGTCTTAAAGGTCTCATCCGAGGTGACCGAGCTGTCCAATACCGTATTGCCGGTCAGTTTCTGCCATTCGGCCACAGCATCCTTAAAGTTCCTTGCATTGCCGTCATTGCCGGCATACATGGTCATGACCGTCAGTTCAATATTATGTGAATCAGTATTCACAGGCCCCGTTTTCAGGCTCTCAAAACCGCACGAAGAAAGAGAGGCAAGCATAACAAGTATGATCGTGAGTATTGCCGTACCTTTCATGGCATGTTTAAAATGAGGTGTTTTAAAAATTTCCGGTCTCACTCCCTGCCACCTCCGATCTTCAGCGTCAGAAGGCTCACTGTATCGGTTCCTTCGTTGTAAATGTTCAGTCCGCAGTCATCGCCGTACATCAGCTTGAGGCGCTTGTTCACATTCCTTATGCCTATGCTGGCGTGGTGCTTTTCGCTGGTCTCTTCGTCAAACAAAAGATGCTTTACCTTCGCGATATCCTCAGAGCTCATATTGCCTGTGTTCCTGACGGCAATATACATATACTCATCTTTCTCATATATGTCGATACTGATCCTGCTCTCAACCGATGCTTTGGTTCCGTGTTCCACGGCATTTTCGACAATGGGCTGGATGATGAGTCTCGGAACCTCGGTCCCCAGCAGCCTTTCATCCACGTTTTTCGTTATCGTAAGCCTCTTGCCCATTCTCTCGGAAATAATGTAAAGATAAGCATCCACGTATTCCATCTCTTCGCGCAGAGCTATTGTCTTCTCATCCTTACGGTTCAGCGTAGAATTGAGCATAGTCGAAAGAGCTTCGATCATGCTGCTGACCTTGTAAACGCCGTTCAGACGCGCTTCCCAGTTGATGATCTCCAGCGTATTGTTCAGGAAATGAGGATTGATCTGTGATTGAAGAGCTTTGATATTCGCATCCCGCAGCGCGATCTCCTCAACATATATCTTTTCAAACTGGTTCTTCAGCTCGTCGCTCATGGTATTGAACGAATCGTTCAGATAATCAAACTCGCGGCTTCCCGCACTCTTGCCCGTAATATGATATCCGTAATTCCCATTGGATATCTCGCGGGCAGCCGTGACCAGATTGCCCACAGGATCGGACACTCTTTTGCGAAGATAGACAAAAAGCGCTACAACCAGTGGTATGAGCGAAGCCAAAACGATCACGAGGATATAATAGGTGGCCCTGATCTCACCGAACAGAAGTCCCGAGTCAAGCTTTACGACATAGGATAAGAAGCTTCCGTTATAGTTTTCGGTCAGATAAATATAATAATCCTTGTCAAATTTCTCCACAACAGGCCCGTCAGTCGCTTTGTCCAGCTCAAATACCCCGGGCAGGCTCACTTCCCTGCCGCTGACGCAGGCGCCGTTTAGGAATACGTATGCCTCATCATAAGCCCAGACCGTATTCAGGGGATCGAAAATATTGCTCTTATTCAGTTCCATGACGATCATGGCGAAGGGCTTATACCTGTCATTTAACAGATTTCGGAACAGATACAGCGAGTCTCCTCCGCTGTAGAGCATTATTCCTGTATCAAGGGTCTCTCCGGCCTTCAGGGCATCTTTCAGATAATTATCCTTAAAATGAATGACATTATCATATGAACTTCCGGAGCTGTATGTCGAATAAAATAGCTCGGGATCTTCGGTAAAGAATACCATCGTGGTATCCAGGTTCCGGTTGAACCTGTATTGCGTTGACAGGTAAATGGTCATGGAATCATACAGTGCCTGTTTTTCGCCGTTTTTCTTATAGGCTGACCAGTTATCCGAGATCACGTTAAAATATGTGGCGTTACGCGAGGCATTGACGCACTCGTCAAGACCCGTATCGATGCTGTAGACCGCCTTGTTCATCGAAATCGAAAGCTCTGCCGACAGCTGGGCACTCATCTTGTCGGAAACAAGAAAATACACAACAAAAGAAGCCGTCAGTATCGGAACCAGCCAGATAAAGACGAGAAGTAAGATCATGCTCCACTTCAGATCAAGCTTCTTCATATTGTCGTCACCGAAAAATACACCTTTCTTATTTCCAATAGAGCCTTTACACACATTTTAGCACAACAGGCCGAAAACTGAAATACCCGAAAAACCCGCAAAGAGACTGTCGCATTAAGAAACCGCCCGCGTCCCTTTTGCTGCAGGACGTTTATTCCTAATGCGACAGCCCCATATGGGAAGTTTTTATAAAATATTACTTGTTCGCAAGGAAGGCCTTGAGCTGCTTGTTGGCCTCATCCACGATCTTCTGCATTCCGTTGTCGTCAAGTTTCTTCAGGAACGCAGGAAGCACTGTCTCGGGATCTACAGCACCGACACTCAGTGTAAGAGCATATTCTGCTGCGGCATTTGCGACAGCTGCAAGCTCATTTGATACACTGTCTGAATTGAATGTAAATCCAAGGATCGGGATCTGATCGGCTGCTCCGTAATAAGCCTTGAAATTGGTCCAGAAATCCGCGCCCTGTCCCTTCTGAGGAGGAAGAAGCGTTACATTGCCCATTCCGTTTGTCCAGGGTGAATATTTTGCTCTTGCGTCTTCGATGAACTCTACTTCGCCGATGCTGTTCTTGGTGTAGTGGATGCCCTCTACGCCGTAATCAAGCAGTGTGAACAGATAAGGATCGGTATTGAGCAGGTTGAGGAACATCATTGCTCTGTCGGGGTTCTTTGAAGCTGTGGAGATCGCCATCATCGCGCCCTGTGAAGAGGTGGTATCAACATATGCGGGTGTGGTTCCGACAAATGCTACTTCGAAGCCTCTCTCTGCGCTGGCCTGGGTCTCGTAGCCAAGTGAATAGGACTGTGTTCCGATCAGATACTGGCCTGTAAGCTGCTTCTCGGAACGAAGGTTGTTGGCCTGCTCCGCATTGGCAAGACCGGGATCGATATAGCCTGCAAGGTAGTACTCACGTGTCTTATTTACGAACTTCTTGTATTCATCCGTTGCGAACTTGTTCAGGATAACATCGCCGTAAGCGCCCGCATCGGAGGTTTTCTTGGGATTGATATAGTAAGAAAGAAGGTTTACGCTTCCCGAATCGCCCGCAACAATGATGGAATTGTCAACCATACGCTCTGCAACTGCGCCTTCAAGAAGAAGGGGATAGAAACTGTCGCCTTCACCGGCTTTTACCTTTGCAAGGATCTCGCCGAATCCGTAATAATCCGTATTCTTGATATCATCTACAGTGTAGCCGTATTTCTCAAGGAGCGGAACATTGATATCCCAGCAGAGCTGGCACGCGATATCCTTGTATCCGGGAACGGCATATACGCCGAATCCGTCAGAACCTTCGATCTTCGCGCCGTTGGTCAGAACTTCGGGAAGAAGGTTCCATACATCTTTTCCGTACTTCTCAAGCAGGTTGTTCTCGGGGTTGTCAAGTCTTACCCATGCACCGCGCTTTGCAAAAAGATTGTATTCATCCGCAGACCATGAACAGGTGAAGTAGATGTCCACATCATCGCCGCCGTTGATGGCAAGAACGGCGTTATTATCGAAATCACCCCATGTGCCCCAGATGGGTTCAAGTGTTACATTGAGCTTCTCATCAAGATACTCGTTGACCTTCTCGAGTACCTGCGTATCATCGGAAACATTGCTGCCATGGAAATACATCTTTAATGTAACATGGTCGGCAGGTCTTCCGGTATCGGACGAACCGTTGGTCGCGGCCGAAGCAGTTCCCCCTGATGCCTTGCCGTCATTGCCCGCAGAGTCTTTTGAACATGCGGTAAGTGTACCGATGATCATACATACTGTCAGCAGAATAGCTAAGATTTTTTTCATATGAAATCCTCCCGTTATAAAATAAAACTTGGTATATGTGACCGGCCCCTTTGCCGGATCCACCGTTTTTCAGCCTTTTACCGATCCTATCGTCAGTCCGGAGATGATATATCTCTGGAAGAATGGATAGGCAAAAGCGATCGGCACTACGATAAATACAACAAGTGCCATACGAAGAGACGCACTGGGCAGGTCTCTTAACATTTTCGAAGCTTCAACACCGATGACCGAAGCGTTCTTGAACAGGAAATCGGCCTGGTTCTGCATTTTCATCAGCAGATACTGGAGCGGGATGTACTTCGAATCCTTGATATAGAGCATTGCAAGGAACCACTCGTTCCAGTAAGACAGCGCTGTGAGCAGTCCTACGGTTGCGATACCCGGCTTCGCGATGGGTATTATGATCCTGAATAGTGTTTTGTATTCACTGCTTCCGTCTATCGCCGCCGCTTCTATCAGTTCTTCGGGTATCGATGTCGAGAAGAAGGTCCTCATGATAATGATATTGAAAGGACTGATAAGTGCCGGAACGATCAGAGCCGCGTAATTGTTTGACAGGCCCAGCAGCTGCTTGCAGACCATGAACGTAGGAGCAAGTCCGCCGCCAAACAGCGTTGTAAAGAAGGCAAAGAAGGTAAAGAAGTTTCTGAACTTAAAGTCTTTCCTGAACAACGCATATGAGTATAGGATCGTCATGAGCAGGCTTGTTGCGGTTCCCACGATTGTTATGAAAAAGCTGTTGAAATAAGATCTCCACAGCTGGTCTCCGAGCTGGAATACGTATTCATAGGCGCTCAGGCTCCATTTCAGCGGATGAAACGAATAGCCGATCTCCCTTATGCTCTCTTCCGCCGAGAACGAAATGATCACAACGAATATGAACGGCAATATACAGGCCGCGCAGAATATTCCTAGCACTACGTAGAAGGATATTTCCGAAACAATACTTGCTCTGCCGAGACGGCTTTTTTTACTTTTGGCACTCATCCGGATGATCCCCCTCCTCTAAATCAGAATAATGAACTGTCTGCGTCTATACGCTTGACTACCGAGTTGGCTGCCAGCATGCAGATGAATCCGACGACATTCTGGAATACGCCGGCGGCTGTCGTCATGCCCAGATTTCCTCCGGTGGCGGACAAGGCTCTGTATACGTAAGTATCTATGGTCTGCGTGACATCAAGTATCGAACCCGATGCCAGCGGCACGTTCCAGAACAGTCCGAAGTCCGAATTGAAGATCTTGCTGATATTCATAATGAGCAGGATCGCTATCATCGTACGAAGATTGGGCAGTGTAACGAATTTGACCTGCTGCCATTTGGTCGCTCCGTCAATGGATGCCGCTTCGTACTGCGTCTTATCTATGCCGGTGATGGCAGTCAGATACAGGATGCAGGAATAGCCTGTGTTCTTCCATAGATTCGCAAGAGTCAGTATGATCGGCCAGGGCTGCGAGGTATGGTACCAGTTGGTGGCTTCACCGTATTTTTCCATCTGCCATTTGACGATGAGGCCGCTGGTCGGATCCAGCAGCGCCATAACGAAATAACTTACAACGACCCAGCTGATGAAATAAGGGAAAAACATGATCGTCTGGTAAGATTTGGCCACGAACTTATTTGTGATCTCATTTAAGATGATCGCAAATGATACCGAAATGACCAGTCCGAGAAATATCCAGAGCAGGTTGTAACCTACCGTGTTCCTGATCATTTTTAATGAATCGGTTGTCGCAAAAAGGAATTTGAAATTGGCTAACCCGACCCATTTTGAATGTATGACATTGTTGATCAGTCCCGGAGCCTTGGTGTAGATCTTGTAGTCCTTGAAGGCTATCGCTATTCCGAACATCGGAAGGTATCTCAATAATATGAGCCATACGGCTGTCGGAAGAACCATCGTGAGCAGGATCAGATTCTTCTTTATCTGCATCCTGCCGTGGCTTTTTTTCTTTCCCACCTGCATATGTGCCGCCTCCCTGTTGTTTATTGATGACAGTGAACAACCTGCGATCATTTATTGTAAATGCCCGATGTCCAAAAACGTTTTCTTTTCTACGATACCGAGTATAACAGTAAAAGATGCCAAAGTAATTAGACCGCTTTGGCATCTTTTGACTAAAATTGTGCAAGTAGCACATATTTGGTTTTATTTCCGATCACAATAATTTACAAAATTCATAACCGGCCGTTAATGCGTATCAAGATCAAGGAATTTTTCAAATACTTCGCAAAGTTTTATCGCATCCTGTTCTGCTTTCATTTCGCAGAATATGCGCAGAAGCGGCTCTGTTCCCGAAAATCTCACCGATATCCATCCGCCGTCCTTCAGATATATCTTGAGTCCATCCAGATATGATATCTTTTCGATCTCATAGTCGATCCTTGGAAGGTTCTTGTCTTCGAGAATGAATTTTCTAATCTGTTCCTTTTTTTCGGGGCTGAATCTGTAATCCCGTTCGCACAGAGCCATGCCGCCGTATTCTTTTCTGATATGCTCCATGATCGCCGAGAGCTTCATGCCGGTCACCGCAAGCATCTCAACAAGAAGCGCCGCCGCATAGATCCCGTCTTTGCCCCTGATATGGCCCTTTACAGCCATACCTCCCGAGGACTCGCCGCCTATGATCGCATCGGTCTGGTTCATTTTTGCCGAAATGTGCTTAAATCCTACCGGAACCTCATGGCATTCCTGCCCGAAGCTCTTCGCTATGGAATCAAGGAGATGAGTCGTGCAGATATTGCGTACGCAGTCGCCCTTCCAGCCCTTGTATTTGACCAGATAATAATAGAGGACCACGAGGATATCATTCGGATGCAGGAAATTGCCTTTGTCATCTATCACGCCGATCCTGTCGGCATCGCCGTCAGTCGCGATCCCAAGGTCGAATCCATATGCCATTACGCGGTTTTTGAGGTCACGGAGCCTTTCTACGTTCGGAGCCGGGAGCTTGCCGCCAAAGAGCGTATCATTTCTTTCATGAATCGTCTCTAT
>JAGCZE010000147.1 GCA_017960415.1 Lachnospiraceae bacterium | reverse complement strand
GGTCACATACTGTTTCAATTCACCCGAAAGCTCTCTCATAGAATAAACATCTCCCAAATATTCTGGAAAATGATTATACACTAAAAACCCGTTAGTTGCAATAATAAATGCATTTGCCGATGCGCAATTCATCACCTCTTTTGATCTTATGCGGTAAATGAGGCGCCAATCTTTCGCCGTTAATGAAGGTACCGTTGGTGGAGTTCAAATCACAGATGGTAAAGCCGTCCCCATCCCTGTCAATTTTCATATGATAGCGGGAAATGCCTACCTGAGTAGCCATGACATAGTCGCAATGTTTCGCATCTTTGCCGACAAAATAAGGAAAATGGCTCACATTGATAGCAGGCTGATCGTCAGATACAAGCGAAAACGGATATCCGACGGTATCATCCCCATACAGAAAAACCGTTGCCTCTGCGGATTCCTTCTTCGCAGACATGATACTCCCTGCCAGTTTTTTCGCAAATGAACCCCAGAGGATCTTTTCGGCCTCAAAGCAAACCCCGATCAGTGCCAGAACAAGAAAGCCCGTCTTCAGTACGTCATTACGGCCGGTTTCCGGATTGATCAGCAGCCCCGAATTCAAAAGGATAAAAATGATCAGAACAGTCAGCAACGGCATTAATATTCCGGCCAGCTTCAGTTTTGAAGGGCTTTCCGAGAAAACCTTTGCCGGATCCGGTTTCACATACTCCCCGGAGTCCGATCTTATTTCCATCGTATCCGCCATATACGGAATTCTCCTGCTATCAGGCTCATAATTGATATTTCCGGGATTTCGATATTCCACAGGCGCTGTTCTGCTCTCTTCATAAGATCCCTTGTCTGCCTGATCCTTCTCAGGATCACGATCCAGTGTTTTCAGGATATCGTCCAATGTGTACTTTTTTTCACGGGTACGCATATAAAACCCATATACAAGCAAAACCGCACTCTCGTCTGAATAATCGACAATTTTCATCAGGTATTCGGCCAGGGATGCAAGCTGGTCCCGCAGGTCAGCATCATATGAGGGAAAACAGGCAACGTACACATTATCCTCATCATCAACAAAAACGGTATCCGCGCGTATAATATAATCATTCTCCGACAACATGTACTCACGTCCGTGACAGACTGTTTTTAACAACTTTCCAAGGACCTGCGTGATCCTGGCCCGATCAGGCTTCTTTTTCGAGAAGAATTCTTCGAGAGTGGATTTGTCCTCAATATCGTATTGATATGTTTTCTCCCCGCCTTCTCCGGTAATTTCAAAATCGAGCAGCCCTTCAATATGATTGAAGGACAGCATCCTTTCACGAAAATCCGCTGCACCGCCGGCCCCGTTTTTCTTTTTCCCGGTAACGATCATGACCTGCTGCCCTAAATTCCTCTGAAGACTGATATCTGCCATATTCATCAACCTCATTTGTCCTGTTTCATTCGAAGGATTACATCGATAAGACGCTTGATCTTCGGACTATCCCAGTATCTTACGGATACCGAAGCATTCAGCTCACTCACATAGCCCGCAAACAATCCCGTAAATCCCGATCCATCCATGAGCTTTAGCGAGGCACGGGTTTCTATCCGGCCGTTTTCTTTGTTTATTCCCCTGCTGATGACCGTATAACCGGGATAATCATCAATATTCTCATTTATGAACGGTAACAGGTCAGGCCCCTCAACGGTCCTCCCGGATCCGGAAACATAAAGGGATGCTTCCGTTGCCGCTCTGTCCAGGTCCGCATCGAGCTTGATCCTTACGTACATAAAGAACATCAGCCTGATCAGACCGAATATAACGGCAATGATCAATGGCAGGATCAGGGCCGCTTCCACTGTGGATGAAGCGTTTATCTGCCGTAACATCATTTTTTCTTTTTTCATTTGCCGACCCTCATACACCGTTTAAGAGTATTTCCGTCATGATATATCCGGCAAATATGAACGGTGCGAACGCAAAGCTGCTGTTCCTCTTCATCCTTCCGATCGCTAGCATAGCAACAGCATACAATGCTCCCAGCAGAAAAGCCGACATTATTATCGTCATGAGTTTTCCGTAACCTGCCGTCCCTCCGCATATACAGAACAGTATCGCATCCGCCTTTCCCAGCTTTTCCCGGGTCAGGATACTCACAAGTAAAAACATGGCTCCGACAAGTATCCCTGCTCCGTGTGAAAATATAACATCCATATATCCACTGTTTTCATAAATGAACAGCTCCGCACAAATCCCGACCGATATAGGGATCACTCCTGCTGCGAGATATGCCAGGGGCAGTTTCTTTTTTATGATGTCGATGATCGATGCAGCAGCCAGATAACATATCAGAGCAATTCGTATGATCACTTTTTTCTCCCTCATCAGTAAACCGAAACAACCGACTCAAACGCTACTTCTTCCCGCATCTTTTACATGCACGCCGTGTTTTTGCCGCTTCGCTCAGTTTGATCTCTGTAATCGTCCTTTTTAATCCGCTGCAGTTCCGTTTATAATGGTATCTGTCGCCCTCTTTTGCGATAAATACCGTATCCGGAGCTTTTCTCTTCGCGCAGAATTCGCAGGGATAATACTTTCCCCCGCCCTTGTTTCTTTTTTCACCGACCCGGTCGAGCGGACAGGAAGTGATCACCAGATTAAGGCTCGGACACGTCAGTGAAAGATGATATACGATCTTTTCTTCGGTAATATATACGGTGGTATCATCTCCATCCTCTTCCTCCGCCTCTGCTTCTGTCAGTACGGATTCCACCGCATGCCCCGTAAAATACCGGTACTCCAGCTCCTGGCTGATCGGGATCGATGTGAGATCGAACATGGAAACAGGAGTTTTAAGCCTGTAAGAACACCTGATCTTTACGGTTTCATCATCCGTGTACAGTTCCGAACCTATGCAGCTGAAGCCTCCGGCTCCGCCCCTGACAGCACCGACAGCATAAGTGTACTGCCGTATCTCTTTCACGAGCAGACTCTCTATAATAACACCGTCCGATGCCCTTTCCGCTATTTCCCTGACAGACATCCCGGTCACAGGAACCTGTCTGTCAGCGATCTCTCCGATCAGAGAATCGGCAAATCCGCTTCTTTTTTCGGCCGCGGCACTCACTATTTCAGGAAACTGTCCTAGATATCTTGCCGTAGACAGCATGCATTTTTCCACGGTATATTCCGTATATAAATACCTGAAAATGCAGCAAAGCGCCATGATCGCAAAGAAGAAGAACGGAAATACCAGTCCTGCCTCGACCGTCAATGAGGCTTTCTAATGTCTCTCTTTATCAGTCATATTTTTCATGATCATGTTCTTCGGGTAAGCATTGCAGGATGCGCAGAAACTTCAACCCGTCACATCTGTGCCTGACATCGATTCAACCAAGGCTTCTGTTTTTTCTGTACGGAGAGTTTTAAATGAATTGATGATTTCGTCAATTATTTAGAAAGGGTTAGTTTAAATGTCAGGGCGCAGATGTGACGGTTCGAAGCCGTTTGCTTTCCATACGATAATCTGCCGTTTTCTTTGTCAGCATTTACTTAGTCCGCTTTTTCCTAATATCTGATACCGTATGAGGTACTGATCCTGTATCCGTTAAAGTTAATAAACATCGGACTTACATCAAAATAAGCGTTTACGGAAAAACCGGTCAGACAGTTTATCATCAGATAATCTTCATCATATTCGTATCTTAAATTCTCCTGAATAAGATCCAAAGCTCTGTAAGCGGCCGTTTTCCTGTCCGTGAGCATCATGAGGATACACATGTAGTCCGAATACCTTATTCCGTTTTCGATCCTGGGATATGCTTCCGCTTTACTTGCAATGGTTCCTGCGGAAAATGAAATAATATCCCCAATATCCGCAAGAAATCCTTCATCTTTCGTGACCACGGTTACAGCCTTTTGGCTGAGCAATGCCGCGGTCTCGATCATTGCCTGTTCAAGCGAACAGGCAAACAGGATCACATATTTTGCGAAGGCAACCAGGAACGGCATTCCGGTAAATCCCAGAATTCCTGTTGCGATCAGTTCCGCCCTACTGTTCAGATCAGAATTCGAAAATACATATATACCGCTTGTGACCAGACGAAGCAGCAGGATCCGCAGGACTGCGGAGCTTAAATTCTCCTTATCCTGAAAATTTCCCGCGATAATATATTCCTGCTCATATTTCATCACAGTATCTTCAGTCAGCAACGATTCCGTATAACATCCGAAATTGTCTGCCAGATACAGGATAAACCCCACCGATCTCATGATGGGGCTCAGGCCGGAATAGTCCCCGTCAGTTGTGCCGTTCTCAGCGGATACGCTGTCAGCCAGGTCCGACACTTCCGAAATATCCGATCCTCCGATCGCCCCGGCCATCGACGCCGCACCGTTTGAGGTATCCTGCAGCTCCGGTATCTGTGTCTGTAGTGTATTTGACGATGCTTTCTGTCCGCTATCCGCATTGCTGTCCGATGTTGATTCCTGCCTGTTATCCGCATTGCCGTCCGATGTGGATTCCTGCCTGTTATCCGCCCTGCTGCCTGATGCAGATTCCTGCATATCGTCCGCCCTGCCGGGCAGAAGTGCCGAGGTCAGCTCCGCATTTGACATGCTTTCGGTATCCTTTATCATCAGCGACAAAAAGCTTTCACCGATTCCGCTTAACAATCCGCCGGATGCAGTCTCCCCGGTTCCCGAATTGTTCGAAAATGAGCTGTAATCAAACACGAACCCGTCATAAACGAACTCTCCCACTCTGTCCTTCAGCCACAGCAGTTCTTTCGCAGCCTCGGTAACCGCCCTTGAATCCATGCCCGAAAAAACCAGCAGTCTTTCATATCCGCATTCCTCGAGCAGATTTTTATCCTTACGAAGAGAAGCTTCCGCAAGTTCGAAATCAAAGGCACTGTTTCCTCCGATTCCCTCGATATATTCTTTCATCCGGTCATGATCTTCTTCATATCCTTCGAGTATTTCAGGATCGATATTGCTTTTTGCTTTTTCAAGCTCCTGCTCGTATTCATCAACTCCGGGTTCTGCCTCGGCCCGGGCGGTTTTGATCTTCATAATGCATACCAGGGCATTCTGCACATATGAGGCAGTCTCCCCGAACAGCGCCGTAAGCATATCTGCCTTCTCGCGGACCGGTTCGTATTTTTCGGCAACGGCGAGCCTGTATTTCTCCAGTTTCTTCCTCTCTTCGGATATCTTTGCTTCCGCTTCGGTCAGTTCCGTTTCCGACCGGGTTATACGTGCTTCGCAAAACGAGATCTCTTCGCTGTATTCCTGCCTGATCTCCTCTGCCTTACGTGCGAGTTCCCTTTCTTTCTCTTCTTTTTCCTCGGGCGTTGCGTCGGGACCATCATCTTCCGCCGCAAGGTAAAGGACCGTTATCCTGGTTTCCATTACACCATAAACCGCAGCAAGGGCATCCTTCGCGAGGTTCAGCTCTGCCCGGATCACCCTTTCCTCTGCCTCAAGTTCTTCAATCCTGGCGGCACACTGTTCTTCTTCAGCCAAGGCCTCAGCATATCTGCCTGCCAGGATATAAAGTTCCTCAAGCATTTCCACCGGATTGACATATCTTCCGGAAAGAGCAGCAAAGACCTCATTGCTGTTGATCTGCGCCGAATGCATCGAAACCGGCATATTCAGAAATCTTTTTACAAAACCTGTTTCAATCGTATAGCGTGCGCTGCCGTCCCCGGACAGGTTACAGTTCACGCCGTCGATCATTTTCATCAGATCCAGTGTCAGTTCGTCTATCTTTGCGATCTTCTCTTCGGATTCCAGTTTTTTCTGCAGAACCTTTGCGGTCTTTTCCTGGCCCGAAATCATTCCGAGTTTTTCGGCAAATCCGGAGAGCAAATTTCCTGCTTTGCTCAGCAATTCATATTTTACGGCCTGTTCGATAAAAATATCTCCCGTTCCGTCCATCATCATTTCATGATCGGTCAGGGTACATTCCTTATTTTCGATCTTCCAGATATTTTGAGGGATCCTGCCGGCAATCCCGCGGGCCACTTCTGATATATTTCCCGCGGAACCTCCGAAGCCTGTATCTATCCCGAATAAATGGTATTCCTCAAACAGCGGTCTGTAGAATTCCGCCGCTTCCGATTCTGCCGCGCAGACCAGGAGCATCCGGGCAAAAGCTCCGGCAGCCGCACTCCTCGCGGCTTCCAGGCTTGTCATAACAAGAGAAAATATCACGATGAAAATAAGGGTTAAAAACACCGTAACAGAGCCTTTTTCACATTTGGATCCGTCCATGATCAGTTAATGATGGTATCTGCGTTATTTGTAATGGAATTGAATGCGTCTGTAACTATCCTGGTTATCTGATTTTTGAAAATGACCACAAGTGCGATCAAAATGACCAGGATCAACACAAGCTCGACTACGCCGATCCCGGAATTATCATTTTTAAACCTGCTTAATGCTTCTTTCATAACTAACCTCCGTAAATATCAGATCTATATTCCCATAGAGCTTATTGCCGGAACAATAACTATCGCCATAACGATCCCAAACATACCGAACATCGGCAGCAATAGTTTTGTTCCGGCTTCTTCGCCTTTTTCCTTTACGCGCTGAAGCCGCTCCTGCATTGCATTTTCCGATTCCGACTGGAGCAGCCCTATGATCTCACGGCTGCCGCGTCTTATGTTCTTTGCCAGAAGGGAGCCCATCCGCTGATATGCCGCAACCCTGCACCGGTTCGAGAACTCCTCGTATGCCTCGCTCTCAGATCTTCCCAGATTCATCTGCATAAGAGTCCTGACCATTTCTTCATAAGCATACCTTCCGGTCCTGCTGCCCTTTTTGACATCGATACCGTCTTTCTTTTTCATTCTTTCGTAATCAAGACATATCTTTTCCCATGCTCCGCGGCTGGTCATTCCGGCAGTCAGCAGGAGGCTCATCTTGCTGATGATATCCGGATAATCGTTGATCATCTCTTTCTCACGTTGTTTGAGCTGTTTTTTCAGCTCCGCCGATTTGGCCGGGATTATCCCCAACGCTGTGATCAGGCCGATCACGGCTATCATTCCCGGAATGCTGTCTTTCTTCTCATCCCACCCGAGCTTCTTGCCGTCTATATCATCCGGCAAAATCATGTATCCTTCCTTTAAAGTGGCTGTATCGGCTGCTTCAAGTTCTGCAAGGAGCTTCTCTTCAAAGATCTTTGACTCATCGGGCACTGCCG
The DNA here is from genome assembly GCA_017960415.1 of Lachnospiraceae bacterium. The sequence goes on along the minus strand of JAGCZE010000147.1, from coordinate 5,646 downwards.
GCACAAGTCTTATAGGGAACGACACTATCCTGATCTCATCAAAATAGACCAGTTCCGCTGTCAGCGTGATTATCACCGGTTCCAAAACATTTTCCTGTCTGATCGTTCCGTCATAATAAATATACTGAGGATCAGGATCGTCAAAAGTGACTTTTATTGATGTACCGGGAATTTCTCTGACAAGATCGAGTTTGCCGGTGACCTCGTCAGCAGATGCGTTATCCGCTATTACAGCCAGCTTCAGTTTTTGAGTTGCATCCTCAAAAAACTCATCGAGCTTGTCCTCGGGACATTTCTGTTCACTTACCGTGACCGTAATATCCTTTTCGGTGCCTTCTTCATCTGCCACCTTCAGCTCATATACCGACTCACCCTGTCCGCTCGGGGCACGGCTTAATCTGTTTCCCGAAAGCAGGTGACTCTCAGTCGCAAGAAGGCATAAGACCACCAACACGGATGTACAGATAAGCGTCATCAGAATGTATGATATTGTCTTGTAAGCATCCAGGAGTGCTTCCGTTTCGGGATCATCGCTCCCGGAAAGTAATGCCGTGATCTCCCTGTCTCCGAAAACATCTGCCTTTCCTGCCCTGCATACCCACCCGTATATCACTTCTGCCACAGGATAAAAGCTTCTTAAGGGATGTTCCTTTTTATCAAGATCTTTAAATCTGCCGGCTTTTTTTCCCGCATCTTTTTTCGTTTTGGCTTTTTTCTCCGGATCTGTGGTATAGCCGGTTTTATCATTGTTTTTCATACCGGATCTTGTTTTCTTCTCACGGGCGAAATCTCGCGTTCCCGCCTTCACCTCTAAAAACGGGAACGCAGCATTTCGTCGTCCTCCTTTCCGCTGTATTTCTTCTTTAAGGGAAAAGCCGATCCGGCTTTCCCGGATGAAAACCGCAAACGGATTAAAACGTTATATTTACTATCCTGTCTGCGATCATACTGAAAACAATATAGATCACCAGGATGACTGTCATAAATACGACCCCGAAAGTATTCCCGTACAGCGCACCGACCATGTCGGGAGAAAACACGCGCAAATACAGAAGTATGGCGAACGGTATCATCCGCATGATATCGGATTCGTATTTTTTCGAGGCGATCATTGTTCTGAGCTCTCTTTTCAGCTCCACTCTCGTCCTGATGACCAAAGCCGTAGACCTGATGATCGAAATAATATTTCCGCCTGTCCTTTTGGCTGTCGAAAATACATCCGAAAAGCTCTTCACATCATCAATTCCGCTCCTTGCCGCAAATTCCTCAAAAGTCTTTTCTATCGGAACATTGCTTTTCAGGGATGCCATGATCGTCTTTAGTTCCGTCATTATCATCGCATTATCGTCAAAAGTAAGCTTCAGGTCGTTGTAGGTTTCCGTAACGGCGTTTTCCACGGAGTATCCGGATTCAAGGACCGCACTCAGGCTTTTTATCATTTCTCCGAACTGTATGTTCAGTTCCCATTTGCGCTTTTCCTTCAACTGTCCTTTTTTTCGTTTCAGATGGATATAAATATACGGGGACAGCAGAATGACCGCATAAAGGCTGTTATAGCAGAGCAATGCGACCGCGATTATCAAAGCGGAAGATGTTGCTACAGTCATAACCGTCTCTTTCGTTCCCATCCTGTAATCATCATAATCCTGCCGCTTCAAGCTTTTCCCGTCGACAGAGTTCTTTTCCCGTCGTTTCAAGATGCCCGATAACACGTCCATCCTGTTCCCCCTCTTCAACAAACCTGAACAAAGAATTCAAAACAATCTCCTGATCTTCATACCTGCTCACTTCCGTGATCTCAACCACTCTTCTGCTTTTGTCCCTGAATCTGCCCAATTGGATAATGATATCGATCGCAGATGCTATCTGCCTTCTGACAGCCTGAATAGGGATATCCGCGCCCAGCAGCGCCAGCGTCTCCATTCTTGACAACATATCGGCGGCCGAGTTGGCATGTCCTGTCGACATCCCGCTGTGACCTGTATTCATCGCCTGAAGCATGTCAATGCAGGCCGCATCCCTGACCTCCCCGACAATGATCCTGTCGGGGCGCATACGCAGCGATGCCCTTATAAGATCCCTTATTGAAATCCCGTTCAGACCTTCAACATTCGCATTTCTCACCTCAAGCTTCACGAGGTTGGGAATCCCTTTGATCTGGAGTTCTGCGGAATCTTCGATGGTTATTACTCTTTCGTCTTTGGGAATGAATTCCGAAAGTGCATTAAGAAATGTTGTTTTACCCGATCCGGTACCGCCGGAAACAAAGATATTGTAACCGGCGATCACCAGCTTTTTTAGAAATTCAGCGGCTTCTTCATGAAGCGAGCCGATTTTTATCAGTTTTTCCACCGTCATTACTTCTTCGGGAAATTTCCTGACAGTGATTATCGGTCCGTTGATTGCCACCGGAGGCAAAATCATGTTGACCCTTGACCCATCCTCAAGCCGTGCATCGACGATGGGGCTGGCCTCATTTATGATCCTGTTGCAGCCGGCGGCGATCTTCTGGACCACATCCTCGAGCTTGGAGCGGCTTTCGAAGCACCCGTCATAACGACGGATCCGCCCTTCCCTCTCGTAGAATATATCATCCGTTCCGTTGACCATGATCTCGGTTACATCATGATCGTCAATAAGCTCCTGCAGACAGTCGAATCCCCTTACCGACGCATATATAAGGCTTCTGGCCCTGACTCTGTCGGCAATAGAGAGGTACTTCTCCTTGCTGTAGGATATTATCACTTCGTCAATGATCTCATAGAGATGTTTCTCATCCGGGTCCGCGTCGTATGAGCTTTTCTCCCCCACACGGTCGCACAGGATCCGGCGTACTTCCTTATCTACAATACCGCAATCCCTCCAATTCCTCTATAAACTGCCCCAGATGCCCTTTCAGCAATATATCGAAATCATAATTCCCTTCGAGAAGCTCATCATGCGGGATCACAAGTTCACGCGTTTTTTCCAGTATACTGCTGTAATTGGCGAACCTGATCTGCCGCTTCCATTCATCCACGGCCCTCGATGCGTTATAACCGTATCTTTTCAGCAGATAAACCGTTTTGCTCCCGGCAAGAAGCTCTATTCCGGCTCCGCCCATGATCCTCATGTCAAATACTATATTTTCATAGTCGCAGGAACTGTTCAGAAATTCGATCAGAGTATGCATGGTCTCTCTTGATATCTCCTGAATATCAAACCAGTGCGACACTCCGCTTAAGTAATCCAGGGAATTCCTGCGCATAGCCATATTGCCGATAAATCCGGCAAGTCCCGGCTCCCCTGCCTGTATAAAATACATCAGATCTGTCAGGTTCTTCTCTGCCATATTCTTTTCTTCTCCGGGATACTCAAAGAAAGGATCAAAGCTTATAAACAAGGTCTTTCCCCCAAGGGAATAGTACTGTGCCAGAGCCAGCGCAAAGGTTGAACTGTAGCAGCCGCCAATAGGCGAACAAACGCAAACTATCCTTTTCCTGGCCTCTATTTCCTGTATCTCCTCAAGTGTTTTTCGCTGTTTTCTGTTGTAATAATCGGTGATATCTTTTTTGATCGTTTCGGAAGACTGATACTTGAATACCCTGTGCCATCTGCTTTCTTCAGTTTCGAAGGTTTCCATGACTTCGCCATCCTCCGATAAAAAACAAACATTCTCCGTATCCGAAGGGATCTCGTGCCTGAAGCTTTCATTGCACAGTATCATTTCAACCGAATATTCTTTCATAAACTTCTTCAATTCGTTGATGCTGTTAAATATTACGGATTTAAAGATAAAATCAGATCTGGAATTCAGATATGACGCCAATTCACCGACATAGTCGGTCCCATCGGCCAATAATGCCAATATTCTCTTCAATAAGCACAATCCTCCTGTGTTAGAATTTGATCGAAAATGGATAAGTCTGGGAGAATCCCATGGAATCAGAAACATCTTTGAGGTGATCGGAAGAAGTAATCGTTATACTGTATCCGAAAGATGTAGTCACATATTACAAGACCTCTTTGGCAAATGTCAATAATAATCGGCGAAAAAAATCAAGTTCGTGCAATACTTTCAAAGACCTTGTCGGATGTTTGTACAACTTGCATAAAAGGTTATTGTACATCGGAATATTATATACCCGTATACACACGAATACAGTTACATCGAGGTTCATCCTTTAGTTTGCAGACATGTGAATCGGCTCCGAGGGGCATCCCCAAGTTTACAAACATGCTTGCAGCACCTGGTATCCAAAATGGGCTGTCCCACTAAGAAAGTGCGGCAGCCCCTGATAGTTACCATAAAAAAGCTGCAAAGCAGCAACTTACCTCAAAGTCATAAGATTTGTGAGTGATCTTGTCAGGCTGTGAACAATAACAATTTAAAAAACGGGAGGCTCCCAATTAAGGGGGCCTCCCGTAAATAAAACATATTTGTTAAAAAGCTCTCAATTATTTCTTCCAAGCATCATACTGGCTCTGGAACTCAGCAAGAACCTTCTGGTAACCTGCCTCGTCAAGAGCTGCCTGATAAGCTGCAAGAGTAGAATCTACATCTGCTTCTGCGATTCCGCCAAGCTCAAGCGGGAATCCGTACTGCTCAAATACGCTCTCGCATGCTGCAAGCTCGCTGTCAACCTTTGATCTGTCGAAACGGAAACCTGCTGCGCAGGAAGTGTTGGCACCACCGTTGAAGCCCTTGTACAGATCAGCCTTGTTGGTAGGCTCGTTGTCAAGAGGAGAAACGATAGTAGCGGAAGCCGACTCCCACATACCATGGTTGTACTTGGTTGAGTTAGATGTTACACGATGATCTGCGGTATAAGTAAAGTCCTCACCCTCGATACCGAATGTCCACATATCGGCAAGCTTGCTGTCTGTGTAAAGCAGGCCCATGAAGTCGATACAAGCCTTAGCCTGTGTCTCGTTGCAGTTCTTGGTTACGCAGTAGCATGATCCGAGTGCCGATGTTGAATGTGCCCATCTCTGGGTAATAGGTGTCATTGTAACATCCTGTCCGTAACGTGAATCAGCTTCATCATTTACAGGGATGTCTGTCCACCACGAAACGCCCCAGTTCTTGGACTGTGTTGTGGTATCGGTAACGGTCTTTGTAACTTCATCCTCTGAGATGTAGCCTGCTGCCGACCACTTAGCGATCTGCTTGCAGTACTCTTTGTACTCGGGAGTAGTAATGGTATTAACTACAGAGTTTGTTGCTCTGTCAACAGATACGAAGTTCGATGCTGAATTTGCTGTAAAGAAATCAAACTTATCAATGTAGAATCTGTAGAACATAGCGGTCTTCTGAAGAAGAAGGGGATACTTTAAGCCATCGGCCTTGCAATCTGCAAGAATAGGATCAAGATCAGCAAGCCTCTTGATATTGGAAATATTCCAGTTGTGCTTGTCGATGAGCTCCTGACGGAACATAAGGTCATAACCTTCTACATTGTCCTTGTAAACAGGGATGAAGTAAATTCTTCCGTTATACTTGGAAGCTTCCCACTGTCCTTCGTCCATTGAATTGTAAAGTGTGGTTCCCTTTACAAGATCTGTGATGTCATAAACTGCGTTCTTGGGAACAAGATCATTGGTTCCGATAGTGCCCTCCCACGAAGCGGTCCAAAGAAGATTGATCTCGTTGTTTCCAAGTGCAAG
>JAGCZE010000146.1 GCA_017960415.1 Lachnospiraceae bacterium | reverse complement strand
TCGATCGACAGCTCCCGGAGGAACTGTATGAAATATACTCCCGAGTCCTTCTTGAGCAGCTCAAAATCGATGTTGATACCGTCAAATCCGTACTCAACAGCCGCATTAACTATATTGTCAACCAGCTTCAGCCTTGTTTCGGTCGAAGACAGGACCTTGTGGCTGTCTTCGGTACAGCTGAACTTGCCTTCTATCGTATCGTTTTTGTACAGTGCCCAGACCTGAAGCCCTTTTTCATGCGCCGTTTCGATATAGTCCCTGTTCGCGTAATCGATCAGATTTCCTTCTGTATCGCACATATAGAACCAGGTCGGTGAGATCACGTTCATCTCGGGAGCCAGAGCCAGTGCCTCGTTTAAGAATCCTGTATTTTCCTTCGTATAAAGCAGCTGCCAGCCCAGATAAACCTTCTTGTTAAGCCTGCTATGAGAATATGTTGTCGGAGCCTTGCCTACAAATTCAGGATCCACATAATTGCCGGTTTCCATCGAAGCCTCTTTTATATAGCCCCTGACGCCGTCCTCGCTCATGACCTTGATAAAGCCTTTTTCCCTAATGCCTCCGCCGTCAATAAATCTCAGTACATCTCCGGTCTTAACCTCTTTCAGGATGTCCGCTTTGATATCCTGGCTCACGCGGATCTGCGTATCTTCTGTCGCAACAGCCGCAAGATAGGCTTCGTCCGAATAAGTGATCAGGATCCTGTGGGGCTCGTCATACAGCTTGTAGGTAATGCCGCAGTACTGCTCCAGAAGCTTTATGCTTACATAAACAACTCCGTCCCTGATCTGAACCATCGGCACACTGCTGCTTACGGCACTTCGGTTCAGCAGATAATCATTCTCGCCGGGCTTAAAGGCATAAACCGTATCCGGAGGCGCATAGAACAGGGTATTCTCATTTTCGACCCAGAAAAATCTGTGATCGTACATCGAAACAACCGTGTCAAGATCGAAATATACCATATCTTCGCGCCACAACGCCTTCTTGTCATACACCTTTTCGTCGATAATGACCATCACATCCTCGCCGCTTATGCCATAATACTCCGAAAGCGGCATCACAACGTCGCTGGGCGTGTTTTTCTCTTTATAATCATTATATATCGAAAATCCTATGATGCACGCCGCGACTATGATCACAACAGCTGCGACCGCACCCATGATAATATTCTTTTTCATATATCAAAAAACCTTCCTGAAATATCCGTCGTAAATAAATGAAGCTGCCGCATAATTATAATGCGACAGCCTCATTTTAGCATTTTCTCCTGTCTATGGCAATATGAAATAGTTTGTTGACAAATACTTTTTTGAGGGAAAATGTTTGTTCAAAAAACGTGGTATTCCCCTGAAGGGAAACCATGGTTTATTCCCATGCCACAGATCATCCTTTTCATCTTTTACGAGTATCCGTTAGCGCAAGCCCGGAGATTCCCGGGAGGAGTTGAACATATTTACAGTTTCCCCTGAGATTCCCGGGAGGAGTTGAACATATTTACAGTTTCCCCTGAGATTTCCGGCATGATATGCAGGGGCACCTGAAAATCGGCACCCATGAAGTACTCCGGTCTGTTCTGTTCGGAATTTATGGATCGTCGTAAAAAATACCTTCGATCCGCGGCGGTGCAGTCTGCCGTGTGTGATATACTGCTTTCCCGAGATGCAGATAACTGTATTTTATTTGTTAAGACCGTAGCTTCATATGACTGTATTCTTCGATGCCTGTCTGCATGAACCGAAAGATGTGGTATTTTCCGTTCCGCAAGAACTGCCTGTTGACGTTTCTCAGGCCTTCAGCCCTCCCGTAACCATTAAACCTGTAGTAACGGATTTACGCCGGATATTACGGGATCATCCGCCGAACCGCATACAGATCATTGTATGCAGTTTTTCAGTGCTCTTTCGAAAAGTTGAAAAGTTTCCTTATCGGGACTGCTCGGATCAGGAAGGGCCGGGAACGGTATCATCCCCACACCGTAATTTGCGAAGTTCGCAAGACTTTTATTGTCTGCAAGGTTCACAAACACGATCCATCCCTTTAGATCACGGCAAGTTCCCTTCAGTTTCGTAAAAAAATCAAGTTCCTTCCTGCGCCAGGGCGCCGCCCCGGCTGTAACTATCCTGATATCGCAGAGCCACATTGTTGAAAGTGCACTCCTTATGTCGCTGCCCAGATCAAAGATCATGCAGTCATAATTGTCATTGAGCGCTCTCAGGCGTTGTTGTCCGGGAATACCGGTCAGATAATGTACAGTGCCCTTTACATAGGCTTTCGTTACCTCGTCCCGCTTGCAACCCCGCTCTTTCATGAATTCCGCAATATCGTCGCGGCCGCTCTGTTCGGTCACACAAATCCTTTTAAGTCCCATGTGCCTCAGATACTCGGCCAGAGCCAATACGACCGTCGTTGTTCCGTCTCCGGAGGACAAACCCATGACACCGATACGTTTTCCGCGCAATGAGTCCGACATTTTCTGAGATTTACCGGAACTTTTAGTTTCCCCGTCTCTGATCTTTTCAAGCATCCTGATAAAAATATCCGCTGTTGATATCCTGTTCCAAATGGCTTTACTGCAGGCTTTGTCCGCTATACTGCGAAGTTTTCCCTCGGTCGCACCCGATATTTCGGAATGACTGAGCAAGCTCTTTAACAGCATTCCCAGTTCATAAATATCGGTCTTCTCGTTCAAAGCTCCTCCGGATTCCAATTCCGGCGGACAGAACGCTCTTGTTCCCGACCTTAATCCATTTGCAGCATCTTCTTTTCCGGCCGCGCTGCCGAAATCAACCAGATACACTTCTTCCCCGGATATGATAATATTCCCGGGCTTGATATCCAGATAATAAATCTTCTCGGGCAGTGTATGCAGATATTTGATTATGTTACTGATTCGGATAATATAGAGAAAAAGTTCTCTCTCCGACAGAAGCCTCCTGTGAATAACGGCTTCCAAAGATTCGCCCTCAATGAACTGTTCGATGATATAAGTGTATTCGACATCCTCTTCCACGTCATAGATCGTGGGAATATTGGGCGAGTTAAGATTTTTTAAAAGATGGGCTTCCCTGACAAGTCTGTCGTGATACGGTGAGACCTTCGGGATCCCCTTGACGATCCTTTTTACCGAAAGTATATTGTGTTCAGCCAGCCAGACCGTGCTGTGAGCATGTCTGCTGAGGACCGAAATGATCCTGTATCTTTCAAGTATGACCCGTTTAACCTCCTTTCCGTGCGTGAATATCCGATACAGGGGAAACTGCTCAAATTATACTTTCTTTAGATAAAAATTGCAAGGATTTTCTTGACTAAATCGCCATTAGTAACTATACTCTATTTTATCATTTACGAAACATATTTTTAAAAATCAAGGTTTTGTCCGCAGGATGCAGCGGTCAGGGCTTTTTAATGCTTTGATCACGAAATATTGTTATTATTTTGACACAATATGCCGATATATATAGTATGAAGGCAGAGACTAAAGACATTGACATTAATTGTCTTGTGATTTTGTCCGTTTAGATGAGTTAACCAGCGAAAGGGGGTGTCGATATGAGAATTGAACGACTCAATGACAATCAGATCCGCTGCACACTGTACAAGAAAGACCTTATTGACCGTCAGCTTCGTCTCAGTGAGCTTGCGTATGGCAGCGACAAGGCGAATGCCCTGTTTCGTGATATGATGGAGCAGGCCTCGGAAGAATGTGATTTCGAAGCCGAAGATGTCCCGCTGATGATCGAGGCCATCCCTGTTTCTTCGGAATGCCTGGTACTGCTTATTACCAAATGCGCGGACATTGATGAACTCGATACCAGATTTTCAAGATTCACACCTTCCTCCGATGACGGTGAACCCGCTCCTCCGATATTACCTGATGAAAAGACTTATGCAGATGAAGTGCTGAGCTGCTTTGAACACCTTTCCGAGCTCCTCGGAGAGCAGCTTTCGGCCAAGCTTCTCGGAGACACCGATACACCCAACAAGAGCCTGCGTACCAAGATCGACCTTCCCGAGGAAGATACTCCTTTACTGAAGAATCTCGGCAAGATCTACGCGTTTGGTTCGCTTGAAGAGGTCATTACGATGGCGAAGGTCATCCACGGCTTCTATCACGGTGAGAATACACTGTACAAAGACCCCGAAGAAGGTATTTACTATCTGATAGTGAATCTGTCCGAGCATACCGCAGGCGAGTTTAACAAGGTCTGCAACATTATCTCGGAATTCGGTCAGTCCAAGCATATATCACACGCCAGCCTGTCTCATTTCGATGAGCATTTCGATGTAATTGTAAGAGACAAGGCCATCCAGGTACTTGCAAAGATGTAAGAGTAAGAGACAAAGCAATCCAGGTTACTTGCAAAGATGTAAGACGCGGTTAAGGCTTTGAAACAGCCTGATGTTCTTATTTGTGAATATGCTGGTATGATATTGAACAACATAAATTTTACCCTTGCCTTTGAACGGGCAAGGGTATTTTGATTTTTGATCGCAGATAAACTGACGCGACTGTATATTACAGCCCTTAATTTCAATTTACAGCCTTTTTAACTTCGAGTCTCAGCCTTTAACTTCGAGGAAACGGTTGATCTGCTCTACAAGAGCATCTGCGTCAAGTCCGTGTACAGCTGCAGCATCCTCAATGCTCTCAGCCTGTGAAGCGGGGCATCCGAGGCAGTGCATTCCTGCACTCATAAGTATAGGTGCAACATCAGCATTTGTTCTTAACAGCTCGCCGATAGTGATATCCTTTGTGATCATCTTAAAAATCCTCCTTAAAAACAATTTGAACCGGATTATATTAAAAAATATATATCCGTTTAACCGACGCCGTTAGTTTACCCCTTTTTTTCCGCTATGTCAAGCGGATATCATGATGTGGCCCTCTATTCAACATTATTTAATACTAAACAATAAATATTTCCCGTCATGTTAATAAATTATTTATATTTTTAACTTGTATTATGGGATTTTTTATTATATCATTTATTTACCGAAAATAGTCGGTAACTTATTCAGAAAACAGGAGGTAACAAAGATGTATAAGATTACAGATGCTTGTGTAAGCTGCGGTACCTGCGCAGAGGGATGTCCTGCAGGCGCTATCGCTGAGGGCGAGCAGCACTATGAGATCAACACCGATGTCTGTCTTGAGTGCGGTGCATGTGAGGCAGCATGTCCTACAGGTGCGATCGTTGAGGAATAATCCTTAAGAAAGCAATAACCCGTTCCAAATCCTTGGAACGGGTTTTATTTTTGTGATAAGCGAGATGGCACATCCGAAAGCTTGCTTTCATGGAATTAAGTTATCTTCTTCAGTTCTGATCCTTCGTAAGATTCAGGAATCTGGTCTGTTCAAGCCTGCATCC
>JAGCZE010000145.1 GCA_017960415.1 Lachnospiraceae bacterium | reverse complement strand
CCATATTGGAGGTCGAGGAGTGTGCCTGGACGGGCCGCGCCGGATTTAACGCGATCCTTGGCTTTCTTGCCAGGTTTGACGCGGATTACGGGGAGATAAAACTGCTGCTTCCGAAGGGTATCGATCTTTTGCGCATTATACGCTCGCCGAGGGCATATGATATCAATAAGAGGACCCGTCAGGATTTTATGGTGAGGGCGGTCAATGCAAAAAAGGTGCTGGAACTCATAAGAAAGCCCGCAGATTGTGAATTTACCGTTAAGGTAACCGATAAGATCATTGAAGAGAACAACCGGACCTTCCGCGTCAGGGGGAATGATGTGGAAGCAATTGATGCGGAAGTAAATAATGCGGAAGTAGATGACGTGAAAATAAATGACGTTGAAAGCACTGAGAATAGTTCGTCTGAGGCAGGAAACGGTCAGACGGGAAAAGCGGATATTGAATTGTCCGTACAGGCATTTTCGCAGATGGCGGTGGGGGCGGTCAGCTTTGACGAAGCGCTGCTCCGGGGAGATGTGACCGTCAATGCGAATGAGGAAACCTTAAGAAGGGTATTTGTGGAGAAGAATATATTTGTCGGAGAACATTTCTGACAGCTGTAATGAAGGAAAAAGAGGGATGATATGGAAGTCAGAAGGGCGGAATTAAAAGACATACAGGGAATATTAGAGCTTCTGGTGCAGGTGGATATGGTTCATCACAAGGGGCGGCCGGACATTTTTAAGGGACCTGCGACAAAGTACAATGCCGGGGAGCTTGAAAAGATCATTACCGATGAGACTACTCCGGTATTTGTCTGCACGGATGATGAGGGCAGGGTCATAGGACATGCGTTCTGTATACATAAGCAGGAAAAGGACAATCCGGTGCTGACGGATATCAGAACCCTGTATATTGACGATATCTGCGTTGATGAGCAGGCCAGGGGAAGGCATGTCGGAAGGACTATTTACGAACATGTACTGGAATACGCGAAAAATCAGGGATTTTACAATATCACACTGAATGTCTGGAGCTGCAATCCCGGTGCAATCGGATTTTACGAGACACTGGGATTCAAGCCGCAGAAGATCGGTATGGAGATGCTGGTCGGGGAAGCCGCAAAAGATGTCGGTGACTGAAAAAGGGGAATCTAGAAATGCTTGAGGGGGGGCATATAAAATGGAACTGTATATCAAAGAAATAAAGCCGGGGATCTTTCTTCTGGACGAGAATCATGAAGCGACGGGGTATCTCGTGGTCGGAGAGCGGAAAGCGGTCCTGATAGATACGATGAATGGGTACACCGACCTGAACAAGGCGGTTAAGGATATTACCGACAAGCCGCTTATGGTCGTAAATACCCATGGGCATCCCGATCATATCTTCGGAATTATTTATTTTGAAGAAGCATATATCAATCCGAAGGACCTCCCGCTGGCGGCTTCGTTCAGGGACAGTGCTGAATTCCGTCAGTTCTGCGTTGAAAAAGGACATACCATGCCGGATTTTAAGGAGATAAAGGGCGGCGATATGATCGATTTGGGAGGCAGGACGCTGGAGGTTTATGAACTTCCGGGTCATACGCCGGGCGGGATACTGCTTTTGCTGAAGGAAGACCGGATCCTGTTTACCGGGGATGCGATCAATCATCATCTTTGGATGATGCTGGACGGCTGCTGTCCGATCAGCGAATATATTGAGAATCTGGACAAGGTTATGTTCCTTGAAAATGAGGCTGATATCATCCTGCACGGCCATGCCCACGACTATGACGACATCTCGCTGATCAGATGCCTGCGCCGGGGCTGTGTGGAGATCTGCGAGGGCAAAACGGAACAGGACGAGCCTTACCCATGGTTCGGCGGCGTGGGCAGGCAGCACAGATTTGCCCTGGAACAGGGGAAACACTATCAGCAGGACCACAGTGTGATCTGCTATGATCCGGAAAATATCCATTCTATTTTTCATGGTTGAATATTTGACTGAAAAATGATAGAATATCATAATGCTATAGAATGAGCATTATTTTTGAACCACTAACCCCGTCCCCCAGGTTCAACCGACCGCAGCCTCGAACCGTTCCACAACCTCGCGCATGTCGGGCCGTTTTGTAATATCATTACGAATTATCTGAAGCGGCATATCTTCGTCCTCCGATTAAGTAAGCTCTTCAAACTGTTTTGTCGCAGAAGCCATCTCAGACGCTGTAAATGCGCACAGCATGACATCTATATCATAATCCGGATAATCAGCGGTAAACTTCTTATATGCCCGGATACACTGCTTTGCAGACTCACCCGGTGCATCAGCAAGATTGCCTCCGAATATGCTTGCGCTGATAAATCGGTGATATAAATGCAGAAGTTGGAATTATGCCTCAAATTCAAATGTTCTTAAAAACCTGGCCGCTCTTTCGGTTCCCGGAGCCGTGAAGAAATGCCCGGGATCCGAATCCTCAATGACCGAACCGCCGTCCATAAATACGATGCGATCGGCAATAGCTCTCGCAAATGCCATTTCATGCGTAACTATAAGCATAGTACGGCCT
>JAGCZE010000144.1 GCA_017960415.1 Lachnospiraceae bacterium | reverse complement strand
TCGAGATCGGTATGCCACCTACGGGCGGTATCGGTTACGGAATCGATCGTCTCGTTATGCTCCTTACTGACAGCCCGAGCATCAGGGACGTATTGCTCTTCCCGACAATGCGTCAGATTGGTTCATAACCCTTTATATCTCTACTTTAAGAGCTTTAGGATGCCAAAAAGCTAAGAAAAGTGAACAAAATCAAAAAATCGCAGACTTGCGCCCTGAATACCCATATTCAGGGCGTTTTGTTTGACATAAGTAAGGATATAACAAGTTTTGTAAAACCATGTACTGTATTCTCCTGCTATTATTCCCGGCATACATTTGGATTCCTTTTGGCATTCTGTATCTGCTTTTGCTCGTGTTCTATATAAGATATGCAGGCTTTTGTGAGACCATGAGGGAATTGAGTGTTTTATCTATTCTTTGCTTTTGATCCGTTTTTCGGGAAGGCCGAGAAAACGAGCGTATAAACAAGAGCATAAATGATGTAATTGATCAGGACGCCGAAGCAAACATCCGATAAGAAGTGAGCATTCATGTGGATCCTGTTATAGCCCATGATAATTATCCAAAGCACCGCGAAGATAAAGCCCGCATACTTAAACCATTCTTTCCGGTTCTTGATGACACTTGCAAGTACCGGCAGAGTAAACATGATCGTCGCTTTGGTCATATGACCGCTCGGCCAGCTTCTGAAATTACTCTCGTCTGCTATGTACGGCCTCATCTCCCACCAGTTCCTATATTCACTCTTCGGATCATCCAGAGTGATCAGGTATCTGTATCTCGGGCGGCAGCCGACGACCTTGAGCCATTCGTTGACAAACTCGCTGAACATACCTGAGATGAGTATTATCGCGCCTATGGCGATCAGAAGTTCCGCGTGTTCATCATCGATTATGAAATATGCGAGGAAAGCAACTGCCACAGCGATCGCTATCCAGGTCATAAACGCAAGTATCAAAGGTAAGGCGCTGCTCTCTCCTGCAACATATCCGTATGCTTTGCGCAGGTACTTGCCGCCCGTATCGAGGAAGCTGTACACCGTCCAAAACAAAGAGAAACCGAGGATCCCCCACGCAAGGGCGTTGAACTTCTTTACAATCTTGCGAAGCCCCTTAAAAATGCAGACACCTGCAACCGGGTATAAGAAGTGCGAGAGGATATTTCCGTAATGCTGGAAAAAGTCTCCGATATCGGTCTGATTGGTCAGAGTCTCAGAAATACTGAAATCGCCGAAGCTTCCCACAGCAATGCCGATAACGAGCACTGCACAAACAATAAAGAAACAAATCCGGGGCATCCCGAGAACTTTTTTATCTGTCATTGCTTTCTTAGGGAATTCTTTTGCGTTTTCAAGTGCCATATGATCTCTCCTCCTGTCGCTTGATCTTCTGGTATTCTATGCCGCTTCTGCCCACTCATCAGCATTCAGGCAGACACCATTGGCACCGGTATCGACAGGAATGTAACCGTCGGAACCTTCGGCATCGCGCATATCGCGAAGCACTTCAATGAGAGCCTGATTGTCGATAGGTGCTTCCGTCTCAGGGAACACCGGTGTCTTGCCTTCGAAAACACTTCCTTCAAGTGTTGCGCTGTAGTTCGATGTAACAACACGGTATATAGGCTCGGTGCCATTAATGTCAACGGGTGTGCCATCGTCCAAAGTAATGCTGACGATCTCGTACTCAGGTTCTTCCTCAGTACCGTGTTTGTAGTATTCATAGGTAAGGCCTGTCACCTGGTCGCCAAAATTACTTGAGCCCAGAGCATTTTCAAGCTGCTTTGCAAGCTCGGCACCTGTCAGGTCAAATACGAGCCAATAATTGTTAAACGGATTCAGTGCATATATGTCTCCAACAGTAACATCGCGCGTCTCGCCCTCCGGGACTATCATGTCACATCTGTAACCGCCTCTGTTATAGAAGGCAATGATAACACCGTCATTTTCCATGGCTTTAACCATCAGAGAAGTAACAAAATTGCCTCCGGTAGTAGACACACCATCGGTATATCCTTTCTTCTGAACGGATGTATCAATGTATCCCAATACTTCATTTAGTCCGTCACTTATTTCGCCCCATCCAGCCTTTGTGACCGCGAGAACATCATCATCTAAAAGATCTGCATTTTCGGGAGTGTCGTAAAGGAGTTCGGGTTCTTCTGTTATACATGTGTAGTTAGGATCTTCAACGCTTACTTTGCCTTCTGCGTCAATTACGATCACAGCGCTGGAATAACCCTTAGCCTGTGTGTCACCCTGAATATAGGTAACTCCGCTCGAAGCCACACCGTAGATCCCTGCATGCACATGACCTCCGGTTACAAGCTGAACTTCATCTGTCGTAAATGCATCTGCGATATACTCCGGCGTCTCATGCGCCATTACTATGGTTACGTCAGGCTGCTCGAGCTCGTTGATCTCTTTAACTCTCTTAACAAAAGCATCAAGGTCGGCTTTGATAACATAAGATGATATCTTGGATGTCATGATCTCATTCGAGTAATCCGGAGCATACCCGATCAGACAGATGCTGTATCCGGCTTTCTCAACAATCTTATAATCCTGAGTGAAACTTGTGCGCTCGCCGGAAGCTGCATAGTAAAGGTCTGCACAGATGACCGGTATGTCCGGATCACCTTCAAATGTTCCGACTTTATATGCAGGAAGAGTACCGTCAGCATCCGCAGCATATACATCAACGCCCCAGTCAAATTCGTGGTTGCCGAGAGCAACTGCATCGTAATCCATAGCGTCGAGAGCTGCGCGCATTACCGCACCATCCGTAAGATTTGAAATCGGAGCGCCCTGATATATATCGCCTCCATCAAGCAATAAAACATCATCGTAGTCTGAGCTTGCTCTCGCGTTATTAACGATCTGCGCGATATACGCCAAACGGTATTCAAAGGTCGCTTCATCAAATGAACTGATGTCTGCAATATATCCGTGCGTGTCGCTCGTCTCAAAAACGGCTATCCTCGCACCATTGCCTTTTGCAGTTACGGAAGGCTCTGCAGTAGCCGTTGTTTCTTCAGCCGAACCGATCGTAGTCTCATTTACTTTATTGCATGCTGTAACCGAGAAAAATATGGATGCTGCCAGCACCACAGCGATAAGCTTTCTCTTCATGATCTCTCCTCCATTTTTGAGCAGTCTTCTAATTACAATATATATTGCTTACATATACGCAGTATTAACATAATGTAAATTATTATTTATTTTTAACCCGGCAGTGCTCTCAGTCAAGTTCAGGGAGGAGAATTATCAATAGCGGGCTTTTGCAAATTCGTTAATCTATTCCTTATATATTTCGTTTGTCTAATAAACAAGTTCAGTATTAAAGACGAGATAAAACTCTCACAAATTGAAACCCTTATCACAACTCTAAAATGCCATATCCGATTACTACAATGAACAACGCCTTCCGTTTATCTTCGGAAGGCGTTTTAATTATCCTATCTTTCGCCAGCATTTCTCTCTTAAGAACTTGCTGATCTTTTTGTCATCG
>JAGCZE010000143.1 GCA_017960415.1 Lachnospiraceae bacterium | reverse complement strand
GCATGCCCCTGTTCGGTTCCGAAATACCAGTAGAGAATTCCGACCAGTGCGAGCAGGAATATGATCATACCCGAGAAGAACAGGATGCTGGTCTTTCCGCCTTCCGTAACGTATCTCAATGATGCAAGCAGCGAATAATTGTCCACGGACACAGGCTGGTTTGATTTGCCCATAACATGCAGATTGATCGAATACAGTCCTATCTGGGTCAGGATTCCCGCAAGTATTCCGGGGATTCCCAGAAGCGTATTGAGCAGTCCGGTAACCAGTCCCGCGACCATACCGGCTATGAATGCGATCAGCGTCGCTATAACAGGATGTACGCCCGCTCTGATGAGCATGATACATACAGCCGCGCCGAAGGCAAGCGACCCATCAACGGTAAGGTCTGCGAAATCAAGCAATCTGAAGGTGATATATACCCCCAGCGCCATAATACCCCATACCATGCCCTGGGCAATAGACCCGGGCATGGCACGGAACAGTGACATAATATTTAATGCCGCAAATGTACAGAACATGCGTGATTACTCCTCAATGACATAAATTGAATGAAATGCCCTTCATATATTCATCTATATCCTGCCGGATAAAATATTTTTACCGTTTATTCTTCAATAGCGGTATAGTCCGAAGGAACAGATATTCCAAGCTTCTCACAGATACTCTTGTTGTATTTCTTTGTTGTATTCGGGGCATATTTTACTTCAAGTGTTTTGATATCCTTGCCGTTTACAAGAACTTCATATGCCATCTCACCGGTGGTATATCCGAGGTCATAATAGCTGATAGAAAGAGTCGCAACACCGCAGCCCTTGCAGATACCTTCCTCACCTACTATTACGGGTACCTTCGCAGGTACTACGATATTGTAGATGGTCTCTGTAGCGTTCGCAAGTGTGTTGTCGGTAGGAATATAGAGAACATCGCATTCCGAGATCGCATTAGTTACAACGCTCTGAATCTCGTTTGAATCCGCTACACCGTATTTTACATAAGGGATACCGTCTGCCTCAAGTGCCTTGACAAACAGGTCGATCTGGTATGCGGAATTGGATTCTGCTGTACAGAATAACAGTCCGACTTTCTTTACGTCGGGGAACAGCTCCTTGAGCATCTTCTCCTGCTGGTCGATGGGAGCCAGATCGGAGGTTCCCGAGATATTTCTTCCGGTCGTGCCGTTCCAATTGCTGATCTGGAGTGCCGAAGCATAATCGGTTACGGATGTTCCGAGGATCGGAATGGACGAGGTTGCAGCAGCAGCGGTCTGGAGGGGTGTTGTAGCATTGGCAAGGATCAGATCCACATTGTCCGAAACAAATCCGTTGCATATTGTAGCCGATGTAGCCTGCTCACCCTGGGCATTCTGAACATCGAACTTCACCTTATCTTCACCGAGTTTTGCTGTCAGAGCCTCTTTAAAGCCCTGTGTCGCAGCATCAAGCGCGGGATGTTCAACCAGCTGGCATACACCGATATTGTAAACCTTCGATGCACCGTCTGAAGCATTTGAACAGCCTGCAAGAACTACAACCATAACAGCGGCTGTCATTAATGATAACAGCCTTTTTTTCATACTATTCTTTTTCATGATCTTTCTCTCCCTTTTCTCTTTTCCCTTTGCTTTTCCTTTTTGGTTTTTTCTTTGTTTTCTCCCCGGCGCCTTATAGTCAGGATACCTTATAGTCAGGATAAAATACCACTTTATGGCTTTAAACTTTTAAAGCGCCAGCTCGCAAAATCATTCTAATTCTTTTTTTGCAAATAGTCAAGTATATAATAAAAGGCTTCCGGTCAAAAATGCGCCGGAAGCCACAAAGCTCTTTATTTATTATTCATCATAATCAAAGGAAATATACTGCTGCCTGTAATGCAAGTCGTTCTCACTGTAAGTTTCAATATGTTGCTGATAATAACAGTTGTCGAGCTTCCATTCGTATGCCTTTGTTCCGTTCCAGTATGTCGACTCACTTGTCGGATTTCCGTAAAAATCCATAGCGAGATAGAACATGTTACCCGGCTTCTCATCCGCAGCGTCCCGGTATACCGATACAAAGCGGTTATACTGGAAGAAGCATGCATATGTCTCGCCATCTTCTTCTACATAAACAACTTCCATGTCATGTCCCCACCAGGGCCATGCCTCAGGCTGCATCAGATCGTCCCGGCCGAGCCTGTCTTTAAAATCATCATAAGAAAGGCCAAACATGGTCTTGTCAATATCGAAGAATCCGCCTTCATCTACAGTAAAGCATTTTGTACCGTAGGACACCGGAGTGTCATCATCGGCGCTTTCATTTTCGTAGGAGTAATCTCCGTCTTGCTCTCTTTTCCGGGTCTCGGGATACATGATTCCCTGATTATCAATTTCACGACCATGATCCATGTCATCACACGAGCTTTTTTCAGCAGCCGTCCACATATCCTGATACAATGTTGTAACATAGTTTCCTGCATCATCAAACAATGGATAATAATCGTCATCCAGGCGGATAAATGTCCCATGTTTCGAAGAAGGCGTATCCGGAAGGGACTTGAATGTCCAGTCGCTGAAAAGCTCAATGCCCTTATCGGTGATCACATTTTTATCATAATCCCAATAGTACCATTTGCCTGTCATGCTATCCGGTGCGGTATCGCTGTCGATCGTACGCTTTTTGTACTTTATCCCCTTAATATACAAATACCCGTCACCCGGATATTCAATCGATATCGTCTGATGGGAATT
>JAGCZE010000142.1 GCA_017960415.1 Lachnospiraceae bacterium | reverse complement strand
CTTTACGTTTGATACATCCTCATCAAACAGCGGCTTTTCGTATGAGATCATTATTTCCCTGTTGATCTCGAGCCTGTATGTAGTCCTGCGGTTAAAGGTTTCTGCCTGTCCGGGCGGTGTAAAGCAGTGAAGCTTTGTCCCGTCGTCAAGAGTCATAAGTCCGGGCTTCACGCCTGCCCATTTCCAGCTGTTATTATCCTGTTTGCATACAATATCCACAACATCGGTATCAAGGAACCTGAACAGCTGTGTACGGCTTGCGATAGGCGAAACACCTATCTTTTCGTCATCAACGTACTCAACCTTGCTGATAACCCTGTAATTGTAGCCGTCGCGTCTGATATATATCTCAAGCAGACTTCCCGGCTTGACCTCGGAAAGATCCATGCTGTAAACCTCCCGTTTGCTGCACTGTAACTGTTTGGTAATCTATTTGTTTTATCGGGTAATGATGTTGATTATCCCGACCGGTAATGACTTCTTCAACCCTGTGTTTCCCCGAAGATCCGCAGGAATTCTTTTACATTGGCGGCAATATCGCCTTTGAAAACGCTGCTTCCCGAAACTATGACATTGGCTCCGGCTTCGATCACATCCTTTACGTTTTCAAGCGTGATGCCTCCGTCAACTTCTATGTCAAAATCAAAATTGCCTTCTTCCCTCAGGTTTCGAAGCTGTCTTAATTTGTCAAATGTAGAGTCTATAAAGGGCTGTCCGCCGAAACCCGGCTCAACCGACATCAGAAGTACCATATCTACGATACCGAGATAAGGAAGTATATGAACAAGCGGTGTTGCGGGCTTCACTGAGATACCGCATCTTGCACCGCTGGCCTTGATCTTCTGCAGAGTCTCCATACAACCGGTTTCCCTGCACGCCTCGTAGTGGATCGTGACCGAATCGGCTCCTGCCTTTACAAACTGATCCACATATCTGGCAGGCTCGACGATCATAAGATGCGCGTCAATAAAGATATCGGTTCCCTTGCGGATACTGGAAAGTACCGGAAGTCCGAAGCTCAGAGACGGAACGAACAGACCGTCCATTACGTCATAATGAAGATATTCCGCCCCATTTTCGGCACATTCGCCGATCTGACGGGACAGCTTCATAAAATCAGCTGCCAGTATCGAAGGGGCAAGCTTGATCTTTCTATCCATCGGATTCTGATCCTCCAATCCTTTATTCCTCTCGGGCCGTTTCTTTATTGGTATCTGCGTTTTTCCTGTCTCAACAATTCTTCAAACATCAGACAGTAATTATCGTATCTTACACGGTTGATCTTCATATCCTCAACAGCTTCCCTGACAGCACATCCGGGTTCCGCGATATGTCTGCATGAGTCAAATCTGCATTGTCCGGAATAATCATCAAATTCGGGGAAATAGCTGCGCAGGTCTTCTTTGTCGATATCCGTGACATATAACGAGGTGAACCCCGGTGTATCGCACAGATATGTATTATGGGCGATCCTGATCAGCTCGGTATGGCGCGTAGTCTGTTTGCCGCGTGCAATCTTAAGCGAAAGCTCGCCGGTTTCCATGTTCGCATCGGGAGCAAGAAGATTCATAAGGCTGGATTTGCCGACGCCTGAGGGGCCGGCAAGAACAGTCGTCTTACCGTCAAGGATCTCCCTGATCCGCTCTATGCCCTCATTTTCACGAACACTGGCAAATATTACCTCATGACCGCACATCTCATAGATACGCTTGAGCTGGTCGATCTCGTTCTCATTTACTATATCTATCTTATTGAAACAGATGATCGTATGGATCCCCTGTTTTTTCATCATAACAAGAAATCTGTCAAGAAGATTGAAATTCGGATCCGGATGTCTGGCCGCAAATACCACAAGTGCCTGGTCAATATTCGCGGCAGCGGGTCTTATGAGAGAATTGATCCTCTCCAGGATCTGAGTAACGTTGCCTTCGAGCGCACTCTCATCGGTGACCTCAAATTCAACGTTATCACCCACCAAAGGCGTAACCTTCTCATGCCTGAAAATACCCTTGGCTTTACAGGCATATACCCCCGCGCCGTCGGTATCCACATAATAGAAACCTGCAACGGCTTTTACGATCTTCCCCTGCATCAATTCTCCTTATGGCAGTTTTTCTGTATTTTCATCAACCGGCAGGCGTTTCGCCGCCTTCATCTACTTCATCGCCCTGATCATCGGGTTCGCCGGGTTCTTCGGGCTGTTCAAGCTCGCCGAGACTTACGGTATAATCAACGGATGAGCCCTGATCGACCATCGTTCCTTCCGGTACTGACTGTGAAATGATCGTTCCCGCAGGCTTGTCACTGTATTCCTGTGTTGCTTCTCCGAGAACAAGTCCGGCTGCAGAAAGCTCTGACGAAGCAGCCGCAACAGTCTTGCCTACAAGCTTGGGAACAGGAACCGAAATGATCTCGGGTCCGTCGCTGATATAAACTATAACTTCGGAATCCTTTTCAACCATACTGGGAGCTTCAGGCTCTGTACGGATGATCTTTCCGATATCAACAGCATCCGAATACTCATGGAGCGGAACCAAAGTAATATTGTATGCTCCAAGCAACGACTTGGCTGACTCAAAGTCTTTATTTACGAGATTGGGAAGTTCAATGGGTTCCTTGCCCGCACTTACTGTAAGCCTGATGCTGCCGTTCTTCGGGATCGTAACGTTCTCGCCCGGATACTGCTGGCATACAAGGCCTTTTTCATATTCGTCGGAGTACTCTTCGCTCTTCCAGTCGATGTTGACCTTATCGGAATACATCTTGATCAGGTTCATTGCATCCTCAACCGTAAGTCCTAGTACCTTGGGCATCGGGAAGGTTTCCGCAGCCGGATCGAAAGGTACGGGCGTCGGAGACGGCGTAGGCGTAGGAGTCAGCGTGATCTTTGAGGTAGTCGGCGAAGGAGGTGCCTGAGACACAACATTGGTGGGATTTTCATTGATAGTCGTATTGCTGAAGAAGTATTTCTTCAGGAAATAGAAAATGAAAATGACCAATGCTACCGCAAATATAATGCTTACGATCGCCAATATCTTCTCTAGAGTGGAATTCATCGAATCGATCTCTTCCACTTCTTTTTGAACATGCTTTGCGTTAGGCTTTGAGGAAGCCTGAGTGTTCTTTTTCTTCGTGACCGTTTCCTGCGAATGATCCTGGTTCTGCTTGATCGGAGTATTGCGGGTACTGTTATCAAAATAAACAACAGGTGACTTCGCCGCAGACTTGATAGTTTCCATCTCATCCTCGGTCATCGGACGTGTGGGTGAATTGGTAACTGCGGCACTGTTGCTGATATTGACATAATCACCGTCGGGATTGAGGATCGACCTTTTCAGATCCCTGATAAGCTCGGCAGCGCTCTGGTAGCGTCTTTCGGGCTTCTTCTGCATACATTTCTGAACGATCCTGTCAACACTGGTCGGAACTTCGGGATTGAGAACCTGTACGGGCGTAGCTTCGCTCTGAATATGGAGCAGCGCAACCGAAACCGAATTGTCTCCGGCAAAAGGCACCTGTCCCGTAAGCATCTCATAAAGCGTTACACCGAGTGAATAGATATCGCTGCGTTCATCCGAATATCCGCCTCTTGCCTGCTCGGGGCTCAGATAATGCACCGAACCGATGGCATTTTGGGAGATCGTATTGGAAGTAGCTGCCTTGGCAATACCGAAATCGGCAACTTTAACTTTTCCCTCACGGGAAATGATGATATTCTGCGGCTTGATGTCGCGGTGGATGATATGATGCGAATGTGCAGCTTCCATACCCTGTGCGATCTGGATAGCAATACCTACGGCTTCCTTTACATCAAGACCTTTTTTACGTTCGATGAAGCGCTTCAGCGTAATACCCTCTACGAGCTCCATTACGATATAATGAAGTCCGTCGTCATCGCCTACATCGTATACACTGACAATGTTCGGATGTGAAAGTCCCGCAACCGATTGGGCTTCCGCCCTGAATTTCTGAACAAAATTTGTATCCGAAGAAAACTCCGCTTTTAAGATCTTAATCGCCACATAGCGGTTGAGCCTGTGACATTTTGCCTTATAAACATCAGCCATACCGCCGGATCCGACTTTATCGATTATCTCGTATCTGTCGCTGATGAACATACCGGGCTGTATCATTTAAAAATCTCCTCCAATCAAGATTTCGTTTTTAATTTTCCAAATTTTTATCCGAAGATGATCCGAAAATATCCGGAACTGTACCGGGCTCATTT
>JAGCZE010000141.1 GCA_017960415.1 Lachnospiraceae bacterium | reverse complement strand
TATAAGAACTTGACCGGACAGGCGCAGCGACTGACGGGAGCCGGACGAGGGAGATAGAACATTACCTGCGCAGGCATCCCGCGGACAGATATATTATCCTTGATGATGATCAGAGCCTGTTCGACCGGGGAGCGGCCACGCCTCATCTGTTCCTTACAGATTCCAGGACCGGGTTGACAGAAAGTGACGTAAAGAAGCTGTTAAAAAGGTTATAGTTTAGGGACTTCATAGGAGAGTGATTGCATATGATTTTGTATACCAGCGATCTGCATTTCGGACATTCAAACGTGATCGGGTTCGATCACAGGCCGTTTGCGGACAGAAGTGAGATGGATCATGTATTGATCGAACTCTGGAACGGAAGGGTTCAGCCTGATGACACGGTTTATATAGTCGGGGATCTATGCTACCGCAGTGAAAACCCGCCGGAATGGTATCTGCGCCAGCTTAAAGGACACAAGTATCTGATCCTGGGGAATCATGACCAACCGATCCTGGAAAATCCGAAAGCCCTGCATTATCTTGAAGGCGTGGAAAAGATGATGCATATCCAGGACGGGGATAAGCAGATATGTCTGTGTCATTATCCCATGGCAGAGTGGAACGGTTATTATCATGGTACATGGCATATATACGGGCATATACATAACCGGAAGAGCGAAACCTTTGAGTTTATGAAAAATCTGGATCATGCCCTGAATGCCGGATGTATGATAAATAACTATACCCCGGCTTCTTTCAATGAACTACTCAGAAATAACGAGGCGTTCAGGCAGGGGTGAAGTAAATGTCAGGAGGAAAACGATGAAAGACTTAATGTATTTCGAACTTCGAGAATGCAACAGAATTATCCGGCAAGCCGTCGGTGATGAGAAGTCAGAAGGTGATCTTTCTCTCATAAAAACGATAAACACACTTGTCCGGCTGGGAGAGATAGCCCGTAAAGAAGGACTGCTTGTGTTGGAAGAAACACTTCAGGATGTTAAGGACATTGGAGATAATGGGATGATGCATACGCTGGGGCTTCTATTGGTTGACGGCACCGGTCCGGAATCTGTAGAAGAAATTGGAATGCGCCGGTATTTCCGAGACGATCCGCAGGGGTATATGGGACTCAGGTATCTGATGACTATTTACGGTCTTCTTGCGCTCCAGGCAGGTGAACACCCGAGAATGCTGGAAGAGTCTCTTTTATCGATGCTGCCGGAAGGCATAATAAAAGACTATGCTGATAAAGATGATCCGTTAACGGATAGTCCGTCATATATAAACAGGGAAAAGGAAGAAGAGCGAAGAAACAAAGATAAGACTTTTCCCGAGGAATATTACCTGACAAAAGGCGTCGCTGCAGAGCCCGATACAGGAAGATACTACCTGTTCAGTGCACTTGATTATGCGATATGTCATCTTGACAACCGGAATCTGCAACGTGTCCTCAGGGAAATGGATATGCGGGAACTCGCAGCTGTACTTACTGCACTGACGGGTGAGGCGGTTCGAAAAGTTTTCTCCAACATGTCCTCACGCGCGGTTGATATGATAGCTGAAGAAATGGATATGAGGAATCATTTTGTATACGCAAATACTGCGGAAAATCTGTGTTATAAAACATATAACATAATCAGAAAGCTTGAGGATACCGGCGAGATTGTAATGGAAGGATCAGATGTAGTCAACTTACTCATACGGCAGTCCGAAGCTGAAAATAATGAGCTGGAAAACTGTGAGTTCAGCGAAGGTGAAAAAGAAGTGATGAAACTATTGGAAGAATATCGACAACATCGCTATCAGACCATTAAAGTACCGAGAAAAGAAAACGATAACAGTGAAGAAAACTAAACGAGCGGTTCATTACATTTCTGATCCGTATGACCTATAATCATCCTGTAACAAGAAAAAAGTGATTATGGATTATCTATACGGAAAGGAAAGGGAACTCATATGAAGATGCTCAATACACCGTGTATCGAAGTCGAAAGCGCACAGGGAACAAGGGAAGTTTCATTGGCAACAAGACACCTGATGAACAGGAAAATATTCCTTCAGGGCGAGATAACACCGGAAACGGCGGATTCATTTGTCTCGCAGTTCATGTACCTCGAACAGGCCGGAGATGAGCCTGTAACGGTCTATATCAACAGTCCCGGGGGCGAGGTGAACGCAGGACTCGTCATCTATGATGTTATCCAGGGAAGCAGCGTTCCGGTCAACCTTGTATGCACCGGCATGGCTGCAAGTATGGCGGCGGTTATTCTCGCAGGTGGCGAAGAAGGCCGCAGATATATCCTGAAACACAGCAAGGTCATGATACATGAGCCGCTGCTGTCACACGGGGTAGGAGGTTCGGCAACTTCCATCAAGAATATTTCCGATTCAATCCTTGAAACGAGAAGGATAATAAATGAGATTCTGGTACGTCACACCGGCAAAACAGAGGAAGAGATTGACAAGGCGACGAGCTTTGACAATTACATGAACTCGCAGGAAGCCATTGAATTCGGAATTTGCGACCACATTACCGATAAGGTGACCAATGTGGCGTGAAAGATGGGGTAAGCGATGTGCCATGTTTTGTGAAGGAAGATATCAGGTCGTTAATAGAAAACGGGGGTGTATGAAATGACAGATAACAAGAAAGATCTTAATATGAAGGATATAATGATCCTTGGTAAGGACAAGTATTACAGCCTTGACTGCTATGATACTAAGGTAAACAATAATGTACTTGTTGTCGGGACTGCAGGCTCGGGCAAAACAAGGAGCATTGTTACGCCGAATCTTCTTTTGGCTACAGGGAGCTACATTGTGTCTGATCCGAAGGGAAATCTTTACACCAAGTACGGAAAATACTTGAAGGCCAAGGGCTACAAGGTAAGGAAGCTTGATTTTACCGACCCGGTTCACTCGGCCCACTACAATCCGTTTATGTATATTCGGAGCTGTCAGGATATCGTAAAGGTCGCACATGTATTGGCAACCCATAAGGAAGGCACCAGAACGCTGGATCCGTTCTGGGACGAGGCTGCACAGCTGCTCATTCAGTCACTGATAGCTTATCTTCGTGAGACGTGTCCCACAAATATGAGAAACCTCCATTCAATGTTCAAGCTTCTGGAACTGATAAGGATTGATGAGAACAATTCAACAGCTGCGAACAAGATGGATGTGCTGATTGACCAGTTAAGGGAAAGCAAACCTGACAGCTATGCGGTTGCTACATATGAAAAATTCCGCGTTGCAGCAGGAAAAACGCTCAAATCCATACTGATTACGATAAATTCCCGTCTGGGTCTGTATGAAACGCCTGAGATAGCCGGGATGACATCAAAGGATGATGTCGATATCACCGGAGTCGGGAGGGAAAAGACAGCTTTGTTTGTGGTGGTGAGCGATACAGACCGCTCCATGGATATGCTGGCCAACATATTCTTTACCCAGGCGATGAATGAGCTGTGCGGTTACGCAGATAAGAAGTGTGCGGATAACAGGCTGCCGGTTCCGGTCAGGTTCATCCTTGATGATTTTGCAACGAACTGCAAGATAGATGATTTTCCCAGAATGATAGCTTCTATAAGGTCAAGAGGCATATCGACAATGTTGATGATCCAGGCAGAATCACAGCTGGAAAGCGCCTATGGTGATGATGGCAGAACAATCATCGGTAATTGCGACACTTACGTATACCTTGGCGGAAACGATGTCGGTACAGCCAAATCCGTTGCGGAGCGCTGTGATATCCCGGCAAAGAAGGTTCTGAACATGCCGGTCGGTATGAACTGGATATTCCGTCGCGGCCAGGCTCCGGTATACGGTGAAAACTTTGACCTGGACGCGATGTTGGCGAGGATGGAGCCGGAACTCTAAAGTTCCGGAATTATCACCGAGCGTATTAACCCTTTTTAATTTGCCGAAGAACAGGTCTTATAATATGACAACCCGCTCGTTATCCCGTTGTTTTTAAGATCTGTTCTTGGTATAGTAGTTTCAGAGCAAAAAAAGATGAGAAACCCTGTTAACCCGCTTTCACACAAAGGAGGCCACAAAATGGACGTATTCAGAGTACTGGACGCAAAGGAAACAGGAAAAAGGTTTAAGGAACTACGTAAGGAACGCAAGCTGACAGTCAGGGAAGTAGCCGATTTCATGGGCTTCGAGTCGGAACAGGCCGTATACAAATGGCAGAGGGGCGACAGCCTCCCGACACTCGATAATATTTACGCACTGGCAGGACTGCTAAACACGACGGTTGATGACATACTGAGAGAATCCCAGGAGAGGGACGAAGAGCCCTCTTCTTTTTTTGAACGGAAAAAGGCTATACTCATTTACAAGAACAAAGTTGATCATATTATACATTATGCACAAAACAAACCGCAATATATTTACAGCTTTGTGAATATTTGATATACTGAAAAAGGTTTTACGTTGTATATTCAAACGAAGCAAATATAACATAAATGGGGCTGTTCGGCCTGTTTGCAAATGACTGTTATTGAATTAATATAAAAGGATTATGCTATGGAGCAGTATATTTTTGTAAACTTATCAAACCATCCCAGTCAAAAATGGGATACAGATCAGAGAGAAGCCGCGCAAAAATACGGTGATATCGTTGATTTACCGTTTCCGGTCGTTCCTCCCGATCATGATGAAAATGATATTTCGAAACTTGCTGAGGAATGCATATCAAGAATAATGTCATTGGAGGGAAACATAGTCTGCGCCATGGTTCAAGGCGAATTCACGCTGACATTTGCGATCGTGAAACGGCTGATACAGCAGGGAATTGAGGTTGTATCAGCTTGTTCGGAGAGAAATACCATAGAAAGAACAGATGAGAACGGGGAGATCATCAGAGAAACCCGGTTCAAGTTCGTCAGATTCCGGAGGTATGAATAGATGAAAAGGTTTTTTGACAATTTTGATAAGATATTTCTGGGCTTCATGGCAGGGGCAGTTGCTGTTATCATTCTGATACAGATTTGCTGGGGAAGCAATACGCTGGGGTGGGTCAGCAGC
>JAGCZE010000140.1 GCA_017960415.1 Lachnospiraceae bacterium | reverse complement strand
TAGATGATGATGAGAAGAACCCGGTGATCCTGGATGCCAATTTTGACCAGGACTGGGGCGATTCATTGCATATAGATACACTGATGTACCATGGTCACAGGGTCGATCCCGCCCGGATGTATGCTGACTGGGACACCCTTGAGACCGACACCGCATGCATGCCCCCTGCCGCTCACAAGGTCAGGATACGTATTGTCGAGACTCATGAGGATGACAGGGAAGCATTTTATATTGTTTCATTTATCGCCGGTTAGGGAGAACTGATATCTCTGGTCAGATTTCTGACCCAATTTCCTTTTTTGTAATGATAAAGGGCGAAGGGCATTTTGATGAATTCGTCCGTACAGGTGACCGCATATACGATTATGGGCGGGAGCTTCAGCACAAATGCGCTGATCAGGCCCAGCGGGACCGCAACAAACCACATCGTAATTATATCAAGAAACAGACCGTAACGCGAATCGCCGCCGCACCTGAACAGGGAAGCAATGAGCAGTGTATTGATGATCTGTCCCATCTGGTATACGGTCGAAATCAGGAGCATGATCACGAGATAATGCTTTGCTGTGTCGCTGAGCTTCGCCAATGATGGGATAAGCGGCGTGATAGCAAGCAGAATAAGACCCTGCACTATGCCCGTCAGAAATGTAAGCTTTAGTATCGATGAAGCATCCGAACGAGCCTGTTCTTCCCTGTGTTCGCCAATCTCAATTCCGAGCAGTATCGACGCTCCTGCGGAAATACCGAATCCTGTTACGGAGATAAAGTCCCTGACTACCGTAACGATCGAATTGGCTGCAACAATGTCTGAACTCAGATGGCCCATTATGATCGAATTCATATTGAAGGCCAGACCCCAGATCGCATCATTCAAAAATGCAGGGAGTGAATATCTCGCAAAATCCTTGATCAATTGGCGGGGGATCGCAAAAGTGACCTTAAAACCTCTCGGGATCAGCTTTTGTCTGATATAATCGACCGAACATATCAGAAATTCGATAAAACGGCTGATACTGGTCGCAATCGCGGCTCCGACGATTCCCAGACGGGGCATTCCCAATAATCCGAAGATAAGGATCGCATTCAGCGAAATATTGATAAAGAGAGTCAGGCAGGAGACGATCATCGAGAGCTTGACTCTTTCGCAGCTCTTCAAAAGAGACAGATACGGCTGCGTGATCCCTGCGAAGAAGTATGAAAGAGATACATATCTTAAGTATTCGGCACCGCGGGCGATCAGACCGGTGTCATTGGTCCATATCTTCATGACCGACGCCGGGCAGATCAATGCCAGAGCGCAGGCAAGCGTCGAAAAGAACATGCCGATGAACAGACCTATTCCGAGTATCTTTGCTACAGTTGTCCGGTCTCTTTTGCCCCAGTATTGTGAGGCCAGGATCGTGATCGCCGATGAAAGCCCGAAATAGACGATGCTCAAAAGAAACATGACCTGACCGGCCAGACTAGCGGCTGAAAGCGAAGTTTGATCCAGCCTGCCAAGCATCACCACATCAACGAGACTTACGCCGGTGGTGATCAGATTTTGTATAACTATCGGAAATACGAGAACGAAGAGCTGCCGCCCCAATCCTTTACGCATATTTCCCAAACCAAAGAGTTGCATATCTTAACCTTTATATCCTTACATTTATATTATCGATAATGATCCGGCCGCATTCCCGGCATCCTACCTGCTTCATACCTTCACTCATAATATCGGCGGTGCGCCAGCCGGCGTCAAGAAAGGCTGCAACGGCCTGTTCAATGGCATCGGCCTCGTTTGGCATATCGAAGCTGTAACGCAGCATCATTGCCGCAGACAGGATCGTTCCTATGGGATTGGCCGTATCGGTTCCGGCAATATCGGGTGCAGAACCGTGGATCGGCTCGTACAGACCGCATGATGTGGCGCCAAGGCTTGATGACGGGATCATCCCGATTGAGCCGGTTATCATCGAGGCTTCATCAGAAAGGATATCTCCGAACATATTCTCTGTAACTATCACATCAAACTGTGAAGGATCCTTTACGATCTGCATCGCACAATTGTCAACCAGCATGTCTGAGAGCTCTATATCACTGTATTCTTCGGCCAGACGATGCATGGTCTTTTTCCATAATCTGCTTGAATCGAGTACATTGCTTTTTTCAACGGAGCAGAGCTTTTTATTCCTGCGGCGGGCTGTCTCGAACCCGATCCTGCCGATGCGTTCGATCTCGTGAGCGCTGTATTTCAGGATATCCGTTGCCACAGTCTGTCCGTCCGCTTCTTCGGTTGTATGTTCACCGAAATATATTCCTCCGGTCAGCTCACGCACGATAATAAAATCGATTCCCTTTTCGACGATCGATCTTTTCAACGGTGAAGCATCGGCCAGCTGGGGCCAGATCCTGGCAGGTCTGTTATTGCTGTATACACCCATCCCGGAGCGGAGCCTGAGCAGTCCTTTTTCGGGACGGAGCGGGGCCGGGACATCATTCCACTTGGGACCTCCTACGGCTCCGAGCAGGACGCTGTCGGAGGAAAGACACTTATCGAGCGACTCCTGAGGCAGGGGATCACCGTATTTATCTATTGCGCATCCGCCCATGTCGACATCGGTGTAGGTAAACTTATGCCCGTACACCGCGGCGATCTTTTCAAGTACCGCAACAGCCTGTTCAACGATCTCGGGACCTATTCCGTCACCCCGTATGATAGCTATGTTCTTTTCCATATGATGTTCCTTTTCAATAGTTTTCTGTAGCAAATGATCCCGCTACCTGCTTTGTCAGGCACGGTTCATTCGGGTCTGATTTTTACCTGCGCAATGAGGCAAGAAGCCCGCCACTGTTGATGATTTTCTGGATAAAATCGGGGAAAGGCTGTGCCTGATAGGTTTTGCCGGTTGTCAGGTCGGAAATGATGCCGGTATCGAAATCTACCTCAATGGTATCGGATGCATTGATCTCGTCGGCGGCCTGTTCGCATTCAAGGATCGGGAGCCCTATATTGATGGCATTCCGGTAAAAAATTCGTGCAAAGCTCTTGGCGATGACACAGCCGGTTCCGCAGGTTTTGATAACTAGCGGAGCGTGTTCGCGGGATGAGCCGCAGCCGAAATTCCAGCCTGCAACGATAACATCACCGTTGCTGACATTATTGACGAAATCCCTGTCTATGTCCTCCATGCAATGCTTTGCAAGCTCCGCGGCATCCGGGGTATTGAGATATCTTGCGGGTATGATAACGTCGGTATCCACATTATCGGGATATTTGAAGGCTTTTCCGTGTATATTCTTCATGGTTATTCTCCATTCCGCCGCCTTCGGCGAGCGGCACAAATAGTTAATGAAAGCTCTTGTGATCATGTTTGCGGAAACACTGAGAGGTTGTAAAAAACAGGTAGTAAAAAACAATAGGTCGTGCCTGCGACGTGTGATTAGTTCCGGTTTGGTGATAAATCCTGTCACAGTCTGTGTAATGTCACGGCTCGGTAATAAATCCTGCCACAGCCGATGCAGCGGCTGTGGCGGGGCTTGCAAGATAAACCTCGCTTTCGGTATGTCCCATACGACCGACAAAATTCCGGTTGGTGGTTGCGATACAGCGTTCGCCGGCAGCCAGGATGCCCATATATCCGCCAAGGCACGGTCCGCAGGTCGGAGTCGAGACAACGGCTCCGGCATCGATAAATGCGGTGTACCAGCCCCGTTCAACACATTCCCTCAGGACTGCCATAGTCGCGGGAATTATGATACAGCGGACTCCGTCTGCTACTTTTTTGTCTTTCAGGATATTATATGCAGCTTCCATGTCCGATAAACGGCCGTTGGTGCAGCTCCCGATGACAACCTGATCGATCTTTATATCGTGCAGTTCGGCAGCAGGACGCGTATTTGACGGAAGATGGGGACAGGCAACCGTCGGAACTATTTTTGATAATTCTACAACGATAGTTTGCTCATACTCCGCATCTTCATCGGCTGAATATATCTTGTAGGGACGGTTGCCGCGGCCTTCGAGATAAGCTTTTGCAACATTATCAACCGGGAATATCCCGTTTTTGGCGCCGGCTTCAATAGCCATGTTGCAAATGGTAAAGCGATCGTCCATTGACAGGGAATCAATCCCTTCACCGGTGAATTCCAGGCTCTTGTACAGCGCACCGTCCACTCCTATCATGCCTATCAGAGAGAGAATCACGTCCTTGCCGCTGCATTTCGGATCCGGTCTGCCGTGCAACTCGACTTTGATGGCTGACGGTACTTTAAACCAGCATTCACCGATTGCCATGCCAGCGGCCATATCAGTTGAACCTACACCTGTAGAAAAAGCACCCAGGGCACCGTAGGTACAGGTATGGCTGTCGGCCCCGATCACACAGTCGCCGGCCGTTACTATGCCCTGTTCGGGCAGAAGAGCGTGTTCTATGCCCATTTTTCCGACATCGTAAAAATGACTGATGCAATGCGAACAGGCAAATTCACGGCAGGTTTTGGACTGCTCGGCGGCCTTGATATCCTTGTTCGGAACGAAGTGATCAAGAACGATGGCGATCCTGTCCTTATCAAATACTTCGCTGAAGCCTGCTTTTTTGAACTCATTAACGGCCACAGGGGTCGTTATGTCATTACCTAAGACCAGATCGAGCCGTGCGTTGATCAGCTGTCCGGCGGTTACATTTGCAAGACCCGCGTGAAATGCGAGGATCTTCTGAGTCATTGTCATTCCCATATAGTTTTCCTTCTTCCTTTAAGTTGCGGATAAGTTGCGGATTTTTCGCTTCAGGCCCTTATCCGTCGTATCGGTTTTTTTTTCTATTGAATTTCGACATATAAGACCACCCCCTCAGACTGTATGTGCCGAAAAAGAAATTCAGATGTTTATTGGCCGCGGC
>JAGCZE010000139.1 GCA_017960415.1 Lachnospiraceae bacterium | reverse complement strand
GTCATTTTCGACTTCGATCCTTACCGTGCAGGCATTGATCTCCTCGGATTCGTCAAGCTTGTCGAGCATTCCGTTCTTCCTGAGGTATTTTGCGGCTATCGTCGCTATATCCATCAGACAAATGGGTTTCGAAGAACGGCCGAGTTCATCCCTCGTGGCAAGATAATGCTTGTATGCCTTCTCTATCTCGGGATCCTCGAACTTTACATTATCTATAATTGTTCCGAAGGTCGTATGTCTGCAATGATCCGACCAGTAAGTGTCGATCATCCTGATCTCGGTAATAGTGGGATTACGCTTCTCACCGGCAAAGTAGCTGCGGCAGAACTCAAGATCGTCTGTATCCATCGCCAGTCCGAGCTTTTTGAGCATTGCCTCAAGCTCATCGCGCTTCATATCGATGAAGCCTTCAACAATTTCAACCTTCGAAGGAACCGGATATACCGCCGCCAGCGTCTCAGGCTTGTCAAGAGTGGCTTCACGGGCTTCCACGGGGTTGATGACATAATTCTTGATCGCTGCAAGATCCGCATCGGTAATATTGCCGTACAGCACATAAACCCTGGCGGAACGTACCAGAGGGCGTTCCTTTTGGGAAATGATCTGGATACACTGGGCTGCCGAATCCGCACGCTGGTCAAACTGTCCGGGCAGATAT
The DNA here is from genome assembly GCA_017960415.1 of Lachnospiraceae bacterium. The sequence continues at coordinate 10,089 of JAGCZE010000139.1, read as the reverse complement.
TCGACCGCAAAGACAGTGACATTGCCTTTATCGCTGTTGTCTGTGCCTACGGCATCTTCTACTTTTTCTCCGGTCGCCACAGGAACAGTGTTCTTTTTCAGTGCTTCATCAAGTTCTCCACTCACAACATCGAGCTGTGGTTCCGAAAAGACGGTTGCCTTTGAGCGTTCAAAAGTCTCCTCATCAATATTCTCAACGTCATATCTGTTAAAGATCCTGACATCATTCAGCTTCTCAATGCCAAGCAGCATCTTCGCATCATTTAACAGTGCCTTCGCCTCAAGTGCAAGCTCTTTTCTTTTTTCAACAAAGATTCTGTATACCATAACCGGTTTTGCTCCTTTATTTGCCTGATTGTCACAATAACATCCGAGTGATCTTAAATCCTGCTCCTCATAAAACGCTTCTCTTCAATGCTCTGGCACCGATGTCGTGTCTGTAATATTCATTATCGAAATGAACCTTGTCCACCAGTTCGTATGCCTTCTCCACCGCAGTCTTTAAGGTCGGTGCCGTAGCTGTCATGCCAAGCACCCTTCCGCCGTTCGTAAGCAGCTGCCTGCCGAGTTTCTTCGCACCGGCCACGTACATTTTGTCAAATACGCTCTCATCATCGACGGTAATCTCGAATCCCTTTTCATAATTCCCGGGATATCCCTTCGACGCCATAATGACGCAGCAGGCGCTCCCGAGACTGAACTTCACATCTGTCTTGTCGAGCCTTCCTTCGGTCACCGCCTGCATGATCTCAAGCAGGTCGCTCTCAAGCAGCGGCAGGACAACCTGTGTCTCCGGATCTCCGAAACGGCAGTTATATTCGATCACCTTCGGCCCATTCTTCGTGATCATAAGTCCGAAATACAGGCATCCCTTAAAGGTCCTGCCTTCCTTCTTCATAGCCCTGATCGTAGGCAGGAATATCTTTTCCATGCATTCATCGGCAATCTGCCTGGTATAGAACGGGTTCGGAGCTATTGTGCCCATACCGCCCGTATTCAGGCCCGTATCGTTATCGCCCGCACGTTTGTGATCCATGGAGCTCACCATCGGCTTCACGGTCTCTCCGTCGGTAAAAGCCAGCACCGAAACCTCGGGACCTTCAAGGAATTCCTCGATAACAACCTTGCTGCCGCTGTCACCGAATTTCCTGTCCTGCATCATCGAAAGGACCGCTTCCTTGGCTTCATGCTTATCCCGGCAGATAATCACGCCCTTTCCGAGCGCAAGTCCGTCGGCCTTTACAACAATCGGCATCGCAGCTGTATCAAGATAATTGATCGCTTCACCAATGTCAGTAAATACTTCATAAGCCGCAGTCGGGATTCCGTATTTCTTCATCAGATCCTTCGAAAATGCCTTGCTTCCTTCGATGATTGCAGCCGCCTTTGTAGGTCCGAAGCAGGGAATGCCCTTTTCCTGAAGGATGTCAACAAGGCCTCCTGCCAGCGGATCATCCGGTGCAACCACACAATAATCAACCTTATGTTCTTCGGTAAACTTCACTATCCCGTCAAAATCCATAGCCTTGATCGGAAAGCACTCGGCATCCCTTGCAATCCCACCGTTTCCGGGAAGCGCATATATCTTTTCAACCGTCTTGTTTTCCTTAAGTTTCTTGATGATAGCGTGTTCGCGGCCCCCACCGCCGATAACCATGATATTCAATTTGCAAGTCCTCCTAAACCGTTCTCCTTGTTATAAAAATCCCGTTGTATTTAGCTTTTTAATATCCCGGCACACACTTCCTCTGCCGCCTTCGGAAGCAGTATCCACTCGGCCTGCTCCATTACACGTTTCTGCAAGATCTCGGGTGTATCGCCTTCCTCGATGTAAACCGCCTTCTGGGCTATGATCCTGCCGCCGTCCGGGATCTCATTGACGAAATGGACCGTAGCTCCCGTAACCTTAACACCGTACTCAAGTGCGGCTTCATGAACCTTCAGTCCGTAGAAGCCTTTTCCGCAGAAAGAAGGTATCAGCGCCGGATGCACATTGATGATACGCTCGGGATACCTGCACGTGAAATCTGCCGACAGTATGCTCATGAAACCCGCGAGGATGATCAGCTCTATCCCGTGTTCCTCGAGCGCCGCAACCAGGAGGTTCTCAAAATCTGCCTGCGGACTGATCTCCGGGGGATTCTGTACGTTCCCGGCTGCTCCTGTTGTTTCGGCATTTCCAATGTTTCCGGTTTTTTCTTCATTTCCGGTGCTTGCTTTACCATCTGCACTACCGTTTTTCACTGTACCTTCAGTACAACCGCTGCTTTTCTTCTTCAAGATCGTAAGTGTCTCGATCCCGGCTTTTTGAGCCCGCTCAAGCGCATAGGCTCCTTCCTTGTTGGAAATTACAAGCTCGATCTTCCCGCTGTGCAGTTCACCCCGCTGCTGCGCATCGATCAGCGCCTGCAGGTTGGTTCCTCCGCCCGAAACAAAAACCGCTATCTTAACCTTCTTCTCCATTATGTATCTCTCCCGAAAATGTCCGCACCTTACTCAAGTATGATCTTGTCGCTTCCTTCAGTGATCTCACCGATAACATAAGCATCCTCGCCGCATGCCTTAAGTACATTTACGGCCTCATCCGCGCTTTCCTTCGGAACAACGATGCTCATTCCGACGCCCATATTGAAAGTATTGAACATGTCACGCTCGGGGATATCACCCTTCTTCTGCAGCAACGCAAACACAGCGGGTGTCTTCACCGCCGACTTGTCGATCACTGCTGTCAGTCCGTCGGGAATGCTCCTCGGGATATTCTCATAAAATCCGCCGCCCGTAATATGACTGATGCCTTTGACATTGACCGTCTTCATCAGCTCCAGAACCGGCTTTACGTATATCTTTGTAGGTGTGAGAAGAGCTTTTCCGAGAGTTGTTCCGAGCTCATCCACATATGCATTCAGATCTGCATTTTCTATATCAAATACTTTTCTGACCAGAGAAAAACCGTTGGAATGGATTCCGCTCGATGCAAGTGCTATAACCGCATCGCCCTTGGTCATCTTTGTATTGTCGATAATGTCTTTCTTATCTACTATGCCCACAGAAAAACCTGCCAGATCATAATCATCCGGCTGCATCGTACCCGGATGCTCTGCAGTCTCGCCGCCTATCAGGGCACAACCTGCCTGTACGCAACCTTCCGCAACGCCTTCAACGAGTGAAGCGACTTTGACCGGATCGTTCTTTCCTATGGCAATATAGTCAAGGAAGAATATGGGCTTCGCACCGCAACAGATAATATCGTTGACACACATTGCCACACAATCGATACCTACGGTATTGTGTATTCCCGCAAGCTGCGCTATCCTCTGCTTCGTGCCTACTCCGTCCGTACCTGATACCAGCACCGGCTCGCTCATTCCGGTAATATCGGGTGAAAATAACCCGCCGAATCCTCCTATACCGGAAACCACGCCCGGTATGACAGTGCGCTCCACATGCTTTTTCATAAGCTTAACGCCTTCGTAACCGGCCTCGATATTGACTCCCGCAGCCGCATAGCTTGCAGAATGTGAATTCTCCATCTTCTTCCTCCTTGTTTTTTGTTCCGTACCGGACAATAATAAGTCCGCTTTTCTTATAATTTCTGTTCCGGGCTACTCACTCGTTTTATTTCCGATCCCAGCTATTATCAGCCCGTAACTTTTTCATACTCCCTGCGGTTACGCAGTTTTGGATTTCACTCCTTGCCATCCCAGCAATATGTGCAAATCTTCTTCCTATCAATCCCAATTGCCTCAAGCAGTCCGTCAAGTGTCTGATATTCAAGGGAATCGAAACCAAGACTCTCGCAGATCCTCTTCAGCATGCATTTACCGCGCTTGCTTGAAGTATCTGTATATTCATCGAGATGCTTCTCGCCCTCCTCGCCCTCAAGTTCGCGAATAATGCGGCGTGACAGCAGTTCCATCTCCGAGGTGCCTCTTGAGAAATTCAGATACTTGCAGGCATGCATGATCGGAGGACAAGCGGATCTCATATGAACCTCTTTTGCGCCGGACTCATACAGGAATTCAACGGTTTCCCTCAGCTGCGTACCGCGTACGATCGAGTCATCGACAAACATCAGCTTCTTATCCTCGATCAGCTCGGGAACCGGGATCTGCTTCATCTTTGCTACTCTGTTTCTGACGTCCTGGCTGCTGGGCATGAACGAACGCGGCCAGGTAGGAGTATATTTTACAAACGGTCTTGCGAAGCTCTTGCCGCTCTCATGCGCATAGCCGATAGCATGCGGGATACCGGAATCCGGCACTCCGGCCACGAAATCGACATCGGGCATTGTACCTCTTTCGATCTCGTTCCTTGCCATGATCTCGCCGTTCTTGTAACGCATTACCTCGACATTTACGCCCTCATAATTTGAATTCGGATATCCGTAATATGTCCAGAGGAACGCACATATCTTCATCTCTTCGCCTGCAGGCGAGATAGTTTCATACCCTTCGGGTGTTATCTTTACGATCTCATTGGGTCCGAGCTCGTAAGCATTGTGATAACCGAGCTTCTGGTATGCAAATGATTCAAATGATACGCAGAATCCGTCATTATCCTTTCCGATCAGCACCGGAAGCCTTCCGAGACGGTCTCTTGCGGCAATGATGTTCCCGTCCTGAGTCAGGATCAGAATAGACATCGAACCGTCGATCAGTTCCATTGCATGAAGGATGCCGCTTTTAAAATCATCCGCCTCACTGATAAGAGCAGCAACAAGCTCGGAAGTATTGACTTTACCCGAACTCATTGCCATAAACTGGCTTGAATGATCATTGCAGTATTTCTGTGTCAGTTCTTCCGCATTATTGATAATACCAACGGTTGTGATCGCGTAAATACCCAGATGCGACCTTACGAGCAGCGGCTGCGGGTCGGTATCGCTGATGCATCCGATTCCGCTGGTTCCCTTAAACTCATGAAGATCATTTTCAAATTTTGTTCTGAACGGCGAATTCTCTATGGAATGTATCTCACGCTTAAATCCGTCTTTCCGGTTCCAATAGGTCAGGCCCGCTGCCTTTGTTCCCAAATGGCTGTGGTAATCCACACCGAAAAATACATCCAAAACAACATCCCTTTTCGATACTGCGCCGAAAAAGCCTCCCATTTCCCTTTTTCCTCCGTATTACATATATCTTCTCTTCCGTTATCTGAATAAATCTGATCTATCGCTTACCAAATGAGCTTGATCTATCACTTCGCCAAATAAACTTGTTCCGGCACTTCACCTGGTAAGCATGATCTATCACTCACTCAGTTTCTGCGCTACCCCTGCATCCTTCTCAAGTACCGCAGCTGCGTCCTTTGCGCGCTTGGCATCAAGTCTGTCCGCAAGCTCCTTATCTTCCACCGCAAGGATCTGTGCAGCAAGCAGCGCCGCAATCGCTCCGCCTCCTATCGCCACCGTGGCCACAGGAATGCCCGTAGGCATCTGTACTGTTGACAGCAAAGCATCCATACCGTCCAGAACCGGACCCTTGCAGGGGATGCCGATCACCGGAAGAGTTGTGTTCGCCGCGATCGCTCCGGCAAGATGTGCTGCCATCCCTGCTGCGGCAATGATTGCACCAAACCCGTTTTCCCTGGCATTAAGCGCAAAATCGCGTGCCTCAACGGGAGTTCTGTGAGCCGAGTAAATATGTACTTCATAAGGAATATCGAATTCCTTAAGAATCTTTACAGCCTTTTCTATTACGGGCAGGTCGCTGTCGCTGCCCATAACAATTCCGATCTTTTTCATCTTCCAAACCGCCTTTTAATCATGTGAAAGTTTTACGGATATCACCTTACGATTCCTGATGTCTTGTCCTTCTGGATTACGTCATGTGCGCCGCCTTCAACGATACTTGTAGCTGAAACCAGAGTAATAACAGCCTTTTTTTGCAGCTCGGGAATAGTAAGTGCGCCGCAGTTGCACATGGTCGAACGAACCTTGCTGAGCGACATTGCTACATTGTCCTTCAATGTACCGGCATAAGGAACATACGAATCAACACCTTCTTCGAAGCTGAGCTTCTTGTCTCCGCCAAGATCGTATCTCTGCCAGTTCCGGGCTCTTGCCGAACCCTCGCCCCAGTATGCCTTGTAGTACGTACCGCCGATGCTGACCTTGTTTGTAGGGCTCTCGTCGAATCTTGCAAAATATCTTCCGAGCATTACGAAATCCGCACCCATTGCAAGTGCAAGTGTAATATGGTGATCATACACGATACCGCCGTCCGAGCATACAGGAACATAAATGCCGGTTTCCTTGAAATACTTGTCCCTCTCGGCGCATACATCGATCAGAGCCGTTGCCTGGCCTCGTCCTATACCCTTTGTCTCTCTCGTGATACAGATAGAACCGCCGCCGATACCGACCTTGACAAAATCAGCACCGCTCTCTGCGAGGAATCTAAAACCTGCACCGTCAACGACATTACCTGCGCCAACCTTTACGGTATCACCGTATTTTTCACGGATCCACTGCAATGTCAGCTTCTGCCACCCGCTGAAGCCTTCGGAAGAATCTATGCAGAGCACATCGGCACCTGCCTCAACCAGAGCCGGAACTCTCTCGGTATAATCACGCGTATTGATACCGGCACCGACAATATATCTCTTCTTGGCATCAAGCAGTTCGTTCGGGTTCTGCTTGTGCATATCGTAGTCCTTGCGGAATACAAAATAACAGAGCTTTCCTTCATCATCGATGATTGGAAGCACGTTGAGCTTATGATCCCACAGTATATCGTTTGCTTCCTTGAGAGAAGTTCCTTCTTTGGCCCAAACCAGCTTCTCAAAGGGAGTCATGAATTCCCTTACCTTTGTAGCCGGATCCATCCTGCTGACACGGTAATCTTTGCTCGTAACGATACCTACGAGCTTTCCTTCCCTTGTACCGTCTTCGGTGACCGCAACCGTCGAATGACCGGTCTCTGCCTTAAGTCTTAAGATATCGGCAAGCGTATCCTCTGCACTGACATTTGAATCACTCTTTACAAAGCCGGCTTTGTAGGTCTTCACCCTCTTGATCATGGCAGCTTCGTCCTCGATGGACTGTGATCCGTAAACAAAAGAAATACCGCCTTCGGTGGCCAGCGCTATAGCCAGTCTATCACCGGAAACGGATTGCATGATGGCAGAAACCATAGGGATATTCATGGAAATTGCAGGCTCTTCACCAAGCCTGTGCTTTACCAGAGGTGTTCTTAAGGAAACATTCGCAGGAATGCACTCGCTTGAAGAATACCCGGGTATCAGCAGATACTCATTAAAAGTATGAGAAGGTTCGTTAATAATAGTGGCCATGCCATTAATCCTCCTGTGAAATGAAATATGAACATTAAACAAAAAAATATAGCAAAACCAGAAAAGGCTGAAAAAACACATTTGACCGAAAAACCATGCACCCATGTTTTGCTATAAATAAAGGAATTAGTAATTTCATTTTAAGTAATACATTCATGAAAGTCAACCAAAACAACCCTAGTTGAATTTAACAAAAAAACGGCACACATTATGCATGCCGTTTGTGAATTCTGATATAATACCAACAATTTTCAGACAAATACAAAAAAGTTTTTTTGAACTTGCCTGTAAAGCCATGTTTAAATGGCTATGCTCCTTAATTGTCTTCCGGAACATCAGTATAGTCAATACTGATCTCCAGCGTTTCGAAGGCGTTCATAATCTCATTGCGTCTGAACCCCTTACGCATCATGTATCCGATCGTACTCATGCGTTCTTTCGGAGTCAGTACCCGCTTGCTTCCGAGCTTCTTTGAAAGAGTTCTGAGAGCCGCCTCCTGTTCTGGATCCGACAGGTCACTGTTTTGCCCGCTGCCGAATGCAGATTCTTCGGAACAGACCTCGTAAGCCCTTGCACACATGTCCTTTGATATGCCCTTGGCAAAAAGCTTCGCAAACAGTTCCTGTCTGCTGGATGATGTAAAATGCCCGCGGATAAAATTCTCGGCATATCTTTCGTCATCGAGATAATGAAGGCTCTTGAGCCACTGAACAACTTCATCCGCTATCGCGTCGGAATACATATCAAGCTTCATCCGGTGTCTGATCTCGGATTCTGTCCTGTCCATACGCTCCAGCAGGGCGATAGTCTTCTGACGGGCCCGTCTGATAACTGTTTCCTTCAGGATCTTCTCATACTGCACATCGGGGATCTCTGCTTCCTCCTCTATATGGTACAGGGCCAGATCCCTGTCATACAGCATAAAAGCATATTCGTCGTCTATGAATACCTTGTTTTTCTTCTGTTTCAGCTTCTCAACGGCTGTCACACGCATACCCGGTCACCTGCTTCCCAAATAAAACCGGAAGAGTCCGTCCTGTCCGCCGTCGGGTCCAATCTCATCCACGGATCATGCCCCGGGGCACCAATCTTCGCGTGATCAGATCTCATCCTCTTCTTCCTCATCGACAGATACAGGCAACGCCTCGCCTTCACCCGGATGGATGCATCTCTTCTCACGAACCTGAGCCTCGATCTGCTCCATAATGTCCGGATGCTCTGCCAGCCAGGCCTTCGCATTCTCACGTCCCTGTCCGATCTTGTCACCGTTATAGGCAAACCATGCGCCGGACTTGATAATGATATTCTCATTCGCAGCAAGATCAAGTACATCGCCCTCGCGTGAAATGCCCTTGCCGTACATGATATCAAACTCCGCTTCCTTGAAAGGAGGCGCGATCTTGTTCTTAACAACCTTGATCCTGGTCCTGTTACCCACGATCTCTCCGGCATTCTTGATAACGTCGATCTTACGGACATCAAGACGTACGGACGAATAGAACTTCAGTGCGCGTCCGCCGGTTGTGGTCTCGGGGTTGCCGAACATCACGCCGACCTTCTCACGCAGCTGGTTGATAAACACAACTATACAGTTGGTCTTGCTGACTACCGCTGTCAGCTTGCGCAGTGCCTGTGACATAAGGCGTGCCTGAAGACCCACATGTGAATCTCCCATATCTCCTTCGATCTCTGCCTTCGGTACAAGCGCCGCTACAGAGTCGACGATGATAATATCCACCGCTCCGGAACGCACCATGGTCTCGGTGATCTCGAGCGCCTGCTCGCCGTTGTCGGGCTGTGAAATATAGAGATTGTCGATATCGACACCGATGTTCTTCGCATATACAGGGTCAAGGGCATGCTCCGCATCTATAAATCCGGCAATACCGCCGCGTTTCTGAACCTCCGCCACCATATGAAGTGCCACGGTTGTCTTACCGCTGGACTCGGGTCCGTATACCTCAATAATACGTCCCTTCGGCACTCCGCCGAGTCCAAGTGCTATATCAAGGCTCAGGGAACCGGTGGGAACAGTCTCGATGTTCATGTGAGCACTGGTGTCACCAAGCTTCATGACAGAACCCTTGCCGTATTCCTTCTCTATCTGCGCAAGTGCAGATTCAAGCGCCTTCAGTTTGTTGTCTTCCGCTGCTTTGATCTTATCTTCTTTTTCTTTTGTCTCTCTGGCCATAATCAATTCTCCTTAATTAACGAACTAATGTTCTGTAAGTGATGATAATATACTTCAAAGCATTTGTCAACAACTTTTTTCGAACAATTGTTCATTTTCCCTCAAGCTCTATTATATAACTTCACCCGGAAAAAAGCACTATACCAAATAGCCTATTTTTCCGGGTGTCTTTTAGTAGTATTGGCCAAAAAATCATACGTCTTGTCTGCTTATCCTTATTTTCACAAAGCCTTAAGTATCTTGATCAGCGCATTATACGCTGTCTCAAATGCCTCGGGGCCGCTCATTACAGTGTTCGAATCATGTTTCATGCTCACACCGTCCTTCTCAAGCTGCCCGAATCCGCTGAAATTGAACAGATGCGGCTCAAGCGAAAGGAAACCGTTAAACCCGTTATCAAACATCATCTTAAGTATCTGTGCAACATTGCCGTCACCGTATCCGGCCGGAACCACGCTTCCGTCAGCGGATTTCGCGTCTTTCACATGTACATAGACAACATAGTCCTTCAACAGTTCGTATGCTTCAAGCGTATCCTGCCCCACCTGTACGAAATTGGCGAAATCGAATATCGCTCTAAAATGCTCCCCGTAGAAATTGTCCATC
>JAGCZE010000138.1 GCA_017960415.1 Lachnospiraceae bacterium | reverse complement strand
CCTTTCATTTGTAAGATTATTTATAAAAATATCTCTGTTCATATTTGTGATCCTTTCGTATTATAACGGAACAGTAAGCTGTTTTTTATCTGCGCATATAAAAAAATGTTTCTTATCGGAACCGTGCTTTATTGTTTTGTACCGGCGCCTTACAGAAAGAATGATAACAGGGAATCTCCCGATTGAAAATAGACAAAATGATTATAATCAAAGATTACCTACGCTTAAAAAAATCTAATAGCAAAATGTAAAATATAGTTGACAATTTGTAATGACCATGTTATAGTGCAATTGTATCAAAGATATCGGAATACATAGACAGGAGGCTAAGAAATGTCAAATAAAACAAACAGGGTGCTGACCGCATCTGTCATATCACTTATCGCATTTACTGTGCTGATCGCAGCTGCATGGAGATCGGGATACAGTATTAATGCAACTGCGGTTGTAGAGGTTAAGGATTCCAAAGCCTTCCCGGAGTATGCCACTCATACTTTTCAGATTAAATATTCCGGAAACTACGCCATCAGCGCAGACTGGTCTTACAATGAGCAGCCCGGTTTCATCACGGGACTTACATTTACGGATGAGGCCGGAAATACGATATACAGCATATCCGGCTGATTGCTCTCCTTCGAAACCGAGTCCGTGAAACTGAAGGCAGGCAAATATATATGCCGTTTGGAATACCTCTGTGACGAAGAGTCGTATAACGCTTTCCAGAGAGTAAATTCCCTTCCTGAGGGGCTTCCCGATACAGACTGGTTCAAAGACGGAACATATCATTTCGGATTTACCGTAAAAGTCAATGAAGCCGACAAGGTAAAAGATGCAGCCATGATATGCTGTGCCGTGATCATCGCCATTATGCTCGTATTTACGATAATAACGCTTATTAAGGATGACAAGTCGGTTCCTGAAAAGTATGATGAGCGTCAGATCGCTGTTCAGGGAAAAGCGTACAAACTCGGATTCTTTACGGTCATTGCGGTAAACCTCGTGTTTATGGTTTTCTCCGGTTTCCTGGGGACATTCGCGCAGACAGGAGTGTATCTGTGTCTTGGCATTGTGATCGGGGCCTGTGTTACCGTTACGAGCCTTATCATGAACGACGCCTATTTCAGACTTGACCAGAACAGAATTGTATTTTTCGTTATTATCGCTGCTTTTGCGGTCATAAATCTGGTCCTGGGGATACGGAATATCGTAAAAGGCAATGCCGTGGTTGACGGAACGGTTTCTTTTATCGGCACTGCAAATCTGATCCTCGGCATTATGGTGGTCTATGTTTTTATAGTCCTTCTGATAAAGAAGATAAGGGACGGCAAGGAGGCAGCAGATGAAGAATCTTAAGTTGAAAGCTGCAAGGGCCCTTCTCGACATGTCCCAGCAGGATCTTGCGGATAAGGTCGGAGTCTCCCGGCAAACTATAAATGCAATAGAAAAAGGTGACTACAACCCGACCATCAACCTGTGCATAGCGATCTGCAAAGCGCTGAACAAAACGCTTGATGAGCTGTTCTGGGACTGAAACACAGGATGAAAATCAAAATATCGGCTATGTCAGGCCGGTTCCCATCTGAGAAAGTATAAAGAGAAAATGATGCATAAAGAAGAAGACCGAAGTTGCAGCTCCGGCCTTCTTCTTGTTATTGTCAGCGCGATTGCAGGTTTTGTACGATCTCCCATGCATCTGCGGCTGTCCCCGATTCTATTTTGAGAGTGGCCATACACGGCATATTGAAGAAAATATTTACATGATCATTGTCGGATAATGCCGCAGTGAGCTTTTCTTCCGTGATCTCTCCGGGACGGCCGATATTTTCAGACCATGCATCGGTATCGGCGCCGGTGTTTATTGTCCAGCGGATACGGGTTTCGCCGCGGGTATAGACCCCTTCAAACCAGACAGGTGTATTTTTGCCGGGGAGCAGGTTTACTTTTTCCGACTCGATGCTATAACCCAATTGTTCAAAATCGGGAATCTGATCGCGGAACGCATCGGGATATTCGCTCCGGTCGGAATAAATGACAGCATCCGACGGTATGGCGGCATAAGCCTCAAGATCAAAGGGATGATCCCAAAACCAGTCAAGCAGGCCGATCACAGATTCATAGCTGTCTTTAAAACTTCCGGTTATCCGGTACCAGCCCCGGTCGGTCTGCCAGGTGACGCTTTTAAATTCATTTTCTCCGCCTTCGGCAAATATTGTTATGCCGTCTCTTTGAGTTGCGGTAACATAGGGCGGGATTTCATTTCCGAGCAGATCGGTCCTGACAGTTATGACATCACTTACTTCGTGCAGCTCTTTCGGTGCTGCGGTAAATGTCAGATCGCTGTATTCCTCTATGCCGCTGCCCCACCTCATCCACAGGAAAGAGATATTGTACAGGCTTCCATCCCCATTATACGCCGTCCGGAAGGAATGTTCCGGGTGATCGGGTATGAGTGGGATAACGCCGTTATTTTCGAGATCTTCTCTTGAATCATCAAGCGATAATGCTATTGCATAGGGCATCATGATCAGGGATGCGGAAGATGACATGGACGCAGAACTGCCTTTTTT
>JAGCZE010000137.1 GCA_017960415.1 Lachnospiraceae bacterium | reverse complement strand
TGGCAGAATGTGAGCTTGTCGGAATCAGTCTGGGGCTTAACGCCTACGAGTTTGAATCCGCCGAAACCTCTCATCTGGTATGTCTGACCGTCAACAGAGAATGTAGGCGTGCAGGATATCGTATATCCGCCGTTTTCCATCATACAGTCATAGGATACATACATCCTGCGTCCATAGTCGGTAAAATACTCAGGCGACAGCGACAATCCGTTCCAGTCCGCGCTTCTTCCGGTAACTTTCATGCATCCCGCCCGGCCGTCCATACCGGCGGCATCGGAATACTCGGCTCTTCCCGAACCCATACCCGAAAAGGCTGCAATATCCGCGGCATCGGAAAAATCAGTCGTAACAAGGATCCTCTCCCCTTCCTCGGGAGTTTCGGCTATGATCTCCTCCGTAATGACTTCATTGTCATAGACAACAGGGGTCACATCAGGCACCTGAATCGGCGTTTCGCCCGGATATCCGGTAATATCCACGGAAATTACCGATCTTGCAGGCAGGCTTATTCCCTTTGCAGCGTCATACGCACCTATACTTTGGAAGCACTTCTCCTCACTGCTGCAATCTTCGCCGAATTCGCTTAAATACATCGCACTGTCGGTAATGGTGTAATCCCCGGCATCAAGGACATAGGAAAATTCCATGTCGGTATTGTTCACAAGCACAACCGCAAGCTTATTCTTATAAGGTGAAATAAATGCGCAAACCTTTGCCCCGGAATCCTCAGCCTTTGCGTCAACCCTGGTATATCCGGGCCTGATGAACTGTGAATAATGGCGCATTGCATAATAATTTGCTGTCAAACGCCACTTCCCGGCATTATTTACCTCGACCAGATCAAAAGCCTCGAACCTGTCAGGTGTCGAATCGTCCCACACACCGCTCCAATACAGGTATGCGGTCATATCTGCATATGTCAGGGCATAATAGAGCAGTTCGGAAGTCTGTATTCCCTTACCTATATCATACTCCGTCTGCCAGCGTTTGATATCACCGAAATTATTCTTTATTCCGGTAAAATTAGTCATAAATGAACTCGGTTTGACCGTATTGGTCGAAGAATCCCCGTTTCCGCCCACATAAAGATGATATGCGACTCCTTCAAGAGCTTCGGGTCTTTCATTTAATATATCCCTCGTATAATTAAGAAGATCCGTGGTCGTACAGCTCATGCTCTCGGGCCCGATCATCTTCGGCGCATCATCCCCGAATTCCGCATGAATCGCATCATAAACAGCTATAAAAGCCTTCGCATATGAAGCTTTATCCGCAGTTTCCTTGGGTCCGAACAGACAGCCTTCATAAACATCGGGAGCAAAATCGACTTCATTCTGTATCGACAGGTAATCAAACCTTATCCCGTAGGACATATAATATTTCAGCGATTCAACCCACCAATTCGCATATTCGTCATAGACATACTGTCCGTCTTCATGCCTGGCGAGGGTTCCCGACCCTTTCGCGATGGAATTGTCCGATTTCAGATAAGCGGGAGGTGACCAGCAGCACAGCAGAAGATATACTCTCTCGCCGTACTTTGCGGCCCGTTCTCTTGCTGCCTTATAATTCTTCGCCATAGTCACGGCATTCGAAGCTTTGTCCAGGACATGGTAATTATACTCATTCTTGACTCTTAATATAGTGAGCTTCGCATCACTGAACAGCGCATCGAGACCTCCTTCCGGATCCTTGGCGTTGAGCAGCCTCTCGCCGTACCAGGTATAGGCAGCACCGAATCCATCCATGGTCTGATAGGTAGTATTCAGATCAATGCCGATCTTCGGCAGGTCCGCAGCAGGTGCCTTGTCAGTACTTGTACCCCCATCTTTTCCCTGAACTGTTTCCTTCCCGCTTCCGTCATTTGCCGAATCGCCGCTTCCGCCCTTCCCGGTACAGCCGGAAACCGTCAGTGACAGACACAGCACGAGTACCGTCAATACAGAGAATAAACGTCCTGATCCTCTTTTTTTCATAAATAAATTCATAAATATCCCTCAGCGTTCTTACTTATTCTTAGGTGCTCTCAGCTTGTTCCTGAATTCAAAGGAATACTCGGCAAGTGCCGCATACAAAGCAACCAGTGCCGCACCGAGCAAAGCTCCTCCGAGGATATCGGTCAGCCAGTGATAGCCGCTCAAAGTCCTGGTAAGAACCGCCAAAAGCATTATAACAAACAGCGCCACGCAAACCACGGTCCTGAGCCTCTCATCCCTGAGCCTTTTGTAAAGGGCAATGATCGCAGTCCCGACGACGGTTACCGCCATCAGCGTATGCGATGACGGATAGGACGCAGCCAGCTTGCCGTCTTCAAGAACGGGTCTGTAATTGATAATAACTGCCTTATCAAAAATGATGTAAAGAACAGCCATTATCACATAGATGATCGCCAATGCGTAAATATCAGGATCCACCTCAAGAAAGTTTCTCGTACGGATCAGCTGGTAGGCACCGAGACACGCAAAGCCGATGACCAGAAGGATCACAAGGACTCCGAAGAAAGTCGAAAGTCCGTACCACATATTGCTGGTTCCCACATTTCTGAAAATTAAACCGTTTATCCCCGCAAGTCCCACAAGTGAGCCCTCAGGACCTACAGGCTTTCTGTCAACATTTTTGACAAGTATCGTAAATAAGATGAAGCAGATAAATAAAATCCCCGAAATCCTAATTTTCTTAAAATCCATGTTTCACTGTTCCTCCCTTGGCTTACTCTTACTCGGTATATCCGATGGACAGTATCGTAAATGCCTTATCTTCGCTTCCCTCAGCCATCTTTACCTCCAGAACATGCTCCGCAGCCTCTTTTTCGTCGAGTACAAGGATGCAGTTGCAGTTGTTCCAAGCCCCTGAGGTATGCCCCTCGGCTGTTGTGACAAGCTCACCGTCTATATAAAACGCAGCATTTCCGAAGCTGGCGTCGGTCGAAGTCTTATAATTGATCAGGATGTTCTTACAGTTGACCTTCAATGTCAAAGGTTTGTTTTCCTCACCTGCTTTATGATAAAAACTGTTGGGGAACGAAACCGCCTTTGTAAAATACATCGTAACGACCTTATCATCTATGTCGGAAAAGCTTCCGGTGTCAAGTCCGTCGACTCTGTTGGCATTGTCAACGGCAACCAGGTTCATAAAATCTCTTCCTTTGACCGCCTTCTCCAGCATCGGCTGCAGTACATGCGACTCCGCTTCGTCC
>JAGCZE010000136.1 GCA_017960415.1 Lachnospiraceae bacterium | reverse complement strand
ATTCGTCCTGTCCTTTCTTTTCGATGGCACGGTTGAGCGAATTTAAGAATTTGACACGATTGATATCATCAAGATAATCAAACAGCGAAACCGATTTTGAAACAAAATCTTCGCGGTTCAGGTCCAATGCTTCATAGAACTGGTCATTGAGCCTTATGGCCTCAACTCTGTTACCTTCAAACTCTATGATAGCCGCCCCGCCTACGAAATTATTGAATATCAGGGTGTGCTGTGTCGATGCGTTCAGGAAACCGAGGGCCGAAGTATCCTCTTCCGCAGAATGGAATACAAGTCCGTTGTCTGATTTATTGGCGATCAGCATCTTCTCGAATTCCAGAGGAGGCAGAGGTCTTGCAACCTAATCTCCCTGCATGGACAGACAGCCGATGCTCATCAGATACTCAGCCTGGGCTCTGGTTTCAACTCCTTCGGCCAATACAGGCAGGTTCAGTCTCTTGGACATGCCGACTACAGAACTTAAAATGCTCCCGCCTTTTGAGTTCGTTGAATTGTCATCTATGAACTTCATATCCAGCTTCAGCAGATCAAACGGAACGTCCTTCAGCGTATTCAATGACGAATATCCGCTTCCGAAATCATCCATCTCAATGCAGAAGCCCGCTTCACGCAGTTTTTCAAGTGAACTGATCAGATGCGAAGGGCTGTCTATATATGCGGACTCTGTGATCTCTATCCTTATCATCGAGGGCTTGAGTCCGTACTTCGTAACGAGATTCATAAAATGCTCGGTCAATCTCAGACTGTAAATATCGATCCTGGATACATTCACAGAAACCGGAACGATATCATACCCCTTATCCAGCCAATCTTTAAGAAGCTTGCATGCTTCTTCCCATACAAACATGTCAAGATGTGTCACAAATCCGTTTTTTTCAAAGATAGGAATGAATTTTACAGGCGGGATCAGACCCTTGGTCGGGTGTCTCCACCTGACCAGTGCTTCAGCTCCGTGGAGCTTTCCGTTGGCATAATTGATCTGCGGCTGCAGGTAAACAACAAACTGTCCTTCCCTGAGTGCTGTATCCATCTCGCCCGTGATCTGCTGCTCTTCGATCAGGTTCGCACGCATCTCCTCATCATAATAAGCGACGCGGTTAGTATAATCTCCTTTGATCGACTTCAGCGCAAGCAGGGCGCGATCGCACATCAACGCCACATCTATGCTCGGGTCCTCAATAACGTACACACCCATCCTGATCACGATATCAAAGCCGAAATCTGCTTTTGAAGCAGCGCTGTCAACATGGTCGAGCATCTTCTGGCAGTTGAAGTCTTCCAGTTTCATGCACATTACAAAATGGTCGGCTTCCCATCTTCCGGTTACCACTTCTTCATCCGAATTGGCTAAAATATAGTCACCGACGGTACGGAGCAACCTGTCTCCTTCCGCAATGCCGTATACGTCGTTCAGAACCTTGAAGCCGTCAACATCCCATCTGATAATGACAAACTGGGTATTTCTGCTGTTATCGATGAAGCGCCTTGTGGCGTTGCAGAATGCGACCCTGTTCAGCAGGCCGCTCTTTTCATCTATATCGTTTTGTTCGATCAGAAGTCTGATCAGTTCGCTGTTACCGCCCGAAGTCTGGGCCGTGAATTTCAGAAGATTACGTACTTTATGCCTCAGGAGTTCCATATTGAGAGGCTTACGGACAACATCGGTCGCACCGATATCTACGGCATGGATCTCATCCGCAAGATTATCCGTCGCGGTTATGGCGATAACGGGTATCTTAATATTCCTCTCGCTGCTCACTATCTCGGAAATGACCTTGAATCCGTCAACACCGGGCATAACAAGATCAATAATGGCAATAACTATCTCCTGATGAATTTTCAGAAGTTCGATAGCCTCAATCCCGTTTTCGGCAAAAAGTATGTCATACTCGGATTTAAAAGCTTCCGCGAACAGCGCCCTTATCGGAAATGAATCATCCGCTACGAGCATCGTTAATTTTTCTTTCGTTGTACTCATGTCGGGGCGCCTCCTGGGAAATTGTATTTGAATAGCTATAAATTATTTATATTTTACAGCAATTTAATACAATTTTCAATAGAATATCTTTACTTTTAGCGGTTTTTCATATAAAATTTCACTGTTAATCAAGCATTTCAAGGAGAAGTACAGTGAAAAGTTTCAAATTCAGCCTTCTGATAGTCCTGGCGGCATTTATATGGGGTTCCGCCTTTGTTGCCCAATCAGTCGGAATGGATTATATCGGGCCCTTCATGTTCAATGCTTTCAGGTTTACGATCGGAGGCATCGTTCTTATCCCGGTTGTAATTATCGCAGGACGGGCAAAGGAACGCAGACATGCCGGAACCACCGGTTCCCTGTCTGATCTGTCCGGAAATGATGATCAAACAGCCACTTCCGTTACAGCAAAAAGTGAGATTCCCTTTGCCTCATTTTCCGATACAAAACGTCTGATCATCTGCGGTATCATCTGCGGTATCATACTCTGTACCGCTTCATCCTTCCAACAGGTCGGAATACAGTATACAACCCCGGGTAAATCAGGCTTTATCACATCCCTGTATGTTATAATGGTCCCGCTGTTCGGTCTGTTCACAAAAGAAAAACCATCAGTGATCATGTGGCTAGGCGCACTGATCTCGATGATCGGAATGTATCTGCTGTGTGTTTCCGAGAGTCTTTCACTGAATAAAGGTGATATCCTGACCTTTTCCTGTGCCGTATGCTTCGCTATACACATTATCGTGATCGGCAGGTTTGCTCCATATATCGACGGAATAAAGCTTTCATGTGTTCAGTTTTTTACCGCCGGAGTCATATCTTCAGTCATAGCGCCGATCGTAGAGGACCTCAATGTTGAAATGCTTTTTAAGGCCGCCGTTCCGATCCTGTATGCAGGCGTGCTCTCCTGCGGCGTGGCTTTTACATTGCAGACCATCGCACAGCAGAAAGTCAACCCGGTACTTTGTTCTCTGCTGTTCAGTCTCGAATCGGTTTTCTCCGTTCTGACTTCTTGGATAGTACTGCACGAGAGACTCAGTGCAAAAGAAATAATCGGATGCATACTGGTCTTCTCGGCTGTAGTTCTCGTCCAGATAGCACCTTTACTGCATCCTCAGAGAAAAATAGCATAACATTGATCAACTTAAGCGAATAAGCAAAAAGGGGAGCTGCCATATGACAACTCCCTCTGTTTTTACTCAGATTATTATTCAGCTTCTTTTTCTATGTTTTTCACGGTTTTTCCGGATCTTCTGTGCCTTGTACGCGATGTTCTCTTCGGTCTGGACTGTTTAAACTTCTCGTAATCACTCCTGACTACCTTAAACAGGGCTTCGCCTTCATCATCTCCGAGATTCTCCCTGAAATATACCTGCAGTTCATCACGGTTCGCTGTCCTGGCAATTCCTTCATCGATATATCCCGCATATATCTCGATGGTCTTCTCTGAAAGATATTCTCCCAAAAGGCGGTAGATATATTCCAGTTTTCCGTGGGCAGTGTTCTCGGTTTCTTCCTTATCCCGTTCCTTGGAGGTTTTATCCTCTGCCGTATCAGCAGCAGGCTGAGCCGCACTCTCCTGCATATTTTCGGAAATAACGGGATTTTCTCCGGTATTGCCGTTCTTTTCTTTTTTGTTTCTGGACCTTCTTCTTCTCGACTTCCCGGTTTTTTCTTCAACAGGAGCCTCAGATCCGGCAGCCGGCACGTCCGCTGCAATTTCGTTTGCGGTATTTTCTTCCGGCAAACTTACTTCGGCAACAATCGGATTCTCGTTCTGCTCATGTTTTCCGGATCTCTTTCTCGATCTTCTTCTTGATTTTTTATCTTTTGCTGCCTCGGTTGCCTCGGCCACCTTGTCGGTTACCGTATTTACCTTAGGAGTATTTTCTTTTCCGGAGTTCTTCGATTCCGCTGCGATCGCAGTTATGATGCGCGGATAAACACCGCATTTTATCGGATATTCCGAGAAAAAACTTTCGCAAAAACTTACAGCCGAACGGAAGCCGTTATCTTTGCTGATAATATAGAAGCTGCCCTCCCTGCAGCGCTCGATCATTGCGCCGAACAGGGAAACGATCTGAAAATCCATGGCATTCTTGCCGATATAATTGGTTTTGATAAACTTCGATGAGCATCTGCTGTTCGTAATGCTTTCCATCGTTGGTATCGCCATACTGAACGCGTTCTCGCTGTAGAATATATATACCATATCCTTCTCGTTCAGCGACAATACACCTTCAAGACCTTCATTTCTGACATTTTCAAGGTCTATAAAAAAGTACCTCATAAAAACTCCTTAAATATCTGATTGTTCGAAAGATCAAATACCTGTTCCGTCAAATGCAGGTATGAAGCTCTCGACTGCTGTATCCCCCTCCTGGATAAATCCCTGTTCTATTCCGATCCTGACCGCAAATTCAACGACTTTTTTGTATTCTTCATCAGTCAGCTTACGATCGATCTCCGGGTATTCTTCAAGACCGCCCACAGGGGTAAATTGATTCATGATACTGATATAGACCGCATTTTGGTAGTTTTCGTGCAGGTAACGCAGGATATGTTTCGAATCCGCTGTATGCCCGGGAAGTATCATGTGTCTTACAATGACACCCTTTTTCATCATTCCGCTCTCATCGAATTCGTTCTTTCCGCCTGTCTGTCTTACCATCTCCGCCAGCGCAGCCGATGCTGTCTCAAAATAACGGGCCGCATGAGAATATCTGACGGATAATTCATCGGAATAATACTTAAAATCAGGCATCCATATGTCTATGCGTCCTTCAAGAGCCCGAAGCGCCCCAACATTCTCATAACCGCCGCAATTGTATACTATGGGAAGCTTTAATCCCATTTCTCTGGCGATATCTATAGCTATACCGATCCTGTCCGAAAAATGTGTGGGCGTTACGAGATTGATATTCGCAGCCCCCTTTTTTTCGAGATTTAAGAATATTACGGCCAGCTCATCGGGTTCAACCATGATGCGTACCGTTCCGCCATGTCCGTTCTTTTGGGATTCATGCCATTCAGCCAAAGATACAGCAGCGGGAATACTGTCTTTTTCAGGTGCTGAAATGTCCGGTAAGGCTATACCCGATATTTCCCTAT
>JAGCZE010000135.1 GCA_017960415.1 Lachnospiraceae bacterium | reverse complement strand
CTCTTTCTTGTTTGAAATAATAGTCTCAAGATGCTCTCCGATAGCACTTACAAGCTTCTGTGAACGCTCCTCTATATCACGGTGTGAAGCCGCAAGGATCTCTTCGATCTCAGAGAGGATATCGCTGGAATAATTCAGCACGCCCGACCTGATCTGAGTAGCATATTCATCGGCGTCATTCCTGATCTTCGTGCTCTCAGCCGTAGCATTCTGAATAAGATCGTTGGCCTGCTTGTAAGCCTGCTGCATGATCTCGGTCTCGTTGATCATCTCCTGAGCGCGCTCCCGTGCCTCTTCAACGATATCCGCCGCATCCTCTTCGGCCTGCTTGATGATATTGTCACGATTCGCTATAACCTTCTGATATCTCTTAACCTCATCGGGTGTTCTGCGCTTCAGTTCGTCGATCAGATCGAGCAGCTCGTCCTTCTGGACCACGATCTTTGTCTGTGAAAATGCCGTAGGCTTGCAATTCTCGACAAAATCATAAATGCTGTCAATGATCTCTTCAATTCTGGTTGATGCCATATTATTTCCTCCCTTACCGGCCGTCCCGGGTCAAAGCCCGGATCATTGCCCCTTAATCTCTCTGCATTTATTAAAAATATCATCTATGATCTGTGGACAGACAAATGATGATATATCCCCTCCGTAGCTTGCAACTTCCTTGACAATGCTGGAGCTCACATAGGAATACTCCACATTGGTCGTAAAAAAAACCGTATCGATATTGGGATTAAGCTTGTGATTGATCTGGGCGATCTGCAGCTCATATTCAAAATCGGTAATAGCACGAAGGCCTCTGACGATCATATTCGCGCCAAGCTTTTCGCCGAAGTCGACTGTCAGACCGTCGAAGCTCATAACCTCAACGTTCGGAATGCCAACGGTACATTTCCT
The DNA here is from genome assembly GCA_017960415.1 of Lachnospiraceae bacterium. The sequence continues at coordinate 9,474 of JAGCZE010000135.1, read as the reverse complement.
GATCAGTTCCATACGCTCTTCAACAGTAAACCAGGGCCTTTTTGCCTGATTCGGAAGAACGCCTATAACCAGCCTGTCCACAAGCTTCGCCGATCTCGTAATGATATCGAGATGTCCGCGTGTAACAGGATCGAATGTTCCCGGATATAAACCTGTTTTCATAAATCTCCTTTTATTTCAGCCTCAGAAATACATGCTTATTGGATCCGTAGACCTTTTCACGGTATACGGTAAGCCCGCATTCAACGGCATAATCGAAAGCTGTATTGGCATCGGCTTCAACGATCACAATGCCGTCCTCATTTAGTATATCACAAAATGCTTCCTGTTCAAGAACTTGTTTTTCCAGTTCTTTGTCATATGGCGGATCCATAAATATAATATCAAATCTTCGTTTTTCGTTACTGAGCCGTCTGACAGCAGAAACCGAATCGCTGCGGATCACATCGGCATTTCCGGCAAGACGGGTAAATGCCAGATTGGATTTCGTGCATTCTATCGATACAGGACTTTCATCCACGAAAACAGCCTCTTTCGCGCCCCTGCTCAAAGCTTCGATGCCGATGGCTCCGCTTCCGCAGAACAGGTCCAGGAAGCTGCATCCGTATATATCGGCGCTGATAATATTAAACAGCGTCTCTTTGATCCTGTCGGTGGTAGGCCTGACAGCAAGACCCTTCGGAGCGGTCAGTTTCAGACTCCTTGCGCTTCCGGCAATGACCCTCATAAATCAAGCCTCCGTAACTAATTTTCCTGTCTGTCGAGAATATCCTCAAATACAAACATCTTCACGGGCGGACAGAACAGATTTCCCTGAATATAGGGGCAATCGTTCTTGATCAGGAACTGTCTTTGTTCCTCGTTCTCAACTCCCTCGCAGAATACCTGCAGATTCAGCTTATTGGCCATATCCACTATACACGAGATAACGATCTTATCCTTGTATTCAAGCTTGTTCTTCATGAATTTACGATCAAGCATGATACCGTCGATAGCGAATTTCATCAGTGTGTTCAAGGAAGAGAATCCCGATCCGATGCCGTCGCTAAATACCTTAAATCCACGTTTTTTCAGCCCGTCGATAATGTCCTTGACTCCAATATAATCCGAGATGTATATTCTCTCGCTGAGCTCGAATTCTATATATTCCGGGCCGACATCATATTTCTTCATCAGGCCGTCAATATAGTCGAGAAGCTCCAATGTATAAAAATGAACGATCGATACATTGAGGCTGATGGGAACTACAGGTTTGTTCTCCTTAAGTCTTTCGGAAATATATGCAAAAACACGGTCGTACACATAATAATCCAGATTGACGATACAGCCGTTTTCTTCGAATACATCGATAAATTCATTGGGAAGCAGCAGTTCCTTGTCCTTGTTCCATCTGACCAGCGCTTCGGCACTCACGATAGTCTGAGTATCGGAGGTACAGATAGGCTGCAGCTGGATATCGAACTCCCCGTTTAAGAGTCCCTTCTTCATTGAGGAAACATAATCCGCCTTTCTGGCCATAACTTCTGACATGAAAGGCTTGTAAGTCAGACATCTGCAGCAATTGACAATATTTTCGTGTTTGGCGAATTTTCTGGCGAGATTGGCATTGAACAAAGCCTTTTCAATGTCCTTCTCACCGTCGGTCATGCTGTAAATACCGACATTTACTATGATATTACAGTCGAAGAAGCGCTTACGGATCCGCTCAAGCAGCTCATTTGCGGCATACTCGACCCTCTGACGCACATGATCCATCGTCATGTCGTCTTCGACCTTGATGATCGTGTAAAAATTGTCGGAATACGGCCTGCAGCATGCGACTATCTTATCGGAAACACTGTAAATATACCGGGCGATCTCATACAGAATATTATTGCCCGAAACATAGCCGTATTTCTCATTTATGAACTTGAAATTTGAAAAATCGATACTGATGAAATCAAGTCTCGAACCTTCAAAGCCCGTATTGACAATACGTTGAAGATTTTCGTAAACATACTCGTATTTGAGCAGGCGCGTGAGGGAATCAAACTCAGAATACTCTCCCGCACCGCTTCCGGCATGTTCCAAATCTCTTACCGGGAACAGATACATCAGTACCATTCTCGAAACGGATTTTAAGGTATTGATCTCATCGGCCACAAACATCCTGCGGTCATCGGTTTTATCCACAAAATCAATATATCCGCAGAATACGCCCTCCTTGATAAGCGGAATGCGCAGCAGCGACTTAACATCCGTAGTCATAAGGCCTTTGGGCATGTCGGGACTGCTTTCAAAATAAACAAATACCTTGAATTTCGCCTTTTCATTCTCATAAAGGACCTTAATATCATCAAAATCCTGATCCTCAAAGCGTTTTTCCAGGTTCAGGATACTCCGGTTCCGGTCGGCTGCCCATTCGTAAGTGCATTTTATGGCCCTCGTGGAAGAATTAATGACTTCCTTGACCGAAATATCCTGGAAGCAGTACTCCGACCCGATCTTTTCGAACAGTTCCATCAGTATCTGTTCAACGTTCTGATTATCCTCAACCCTTTTGAACACATAATCGATCAAAGTATGATCATCTGTCATAGTTGCATGTAAACCCCATAATTATGATTTTCGTAAATAAAATTTACGATCTCAGTGAAATACCCTGTGCAGCAAATTTATCAAGGACTTCCTTGACATAACCGTTTACTTCCTCGGTCAGCAGAGTGCGCTCCTCTGAGCAGTAATACAGCCTGATCGTAAGACTTGCCTTACCTGCGGGAAGCGAATCATCCTCAAACAGATCCACATAGCTGATATCTTTCAACATTGTGTTGTTCAGACCGCAAACAACCGATTTCAGGCTGCCGAAGGAGGTATCCTTATCAACCAGCAGTGAAAGGTCGATGGAGATGCCCGGATATTTCGAAACTTCTTCAAATACGATATCCTGAGGCGCGGTCTTCGCAAATGCGTCAAGATCGATCTCACAAAATGCAGCAGCAAGGCGCTTGTCGATCTTTGAAGCGATCTTCGGATTCAGAACGCTGATATATCCGATCTCAATGCCGTCAAGCATGATACGCGCACTGTTCTTCGGATGAACAAAACCGTATTCCACGGGCTTGTCCTGAACGAATTCGAACTCTTTGTTCCTGGTAACCTTCGCGATATGATCAACTGCCTTTTTAAGCTCACTGATCATACCGTACTCATCCGACTCGCGGCTAGCAATGATCATCGAGAAATACTTGTGCTCATCGGCAAGTCCGTCTTCCCTGATACCCTTGACAACCCTTGCATCCTCGAACATCCTGACTTCGGGATAGGTGTCAATGTTTTTGTTGACGAAATTAACGAGCGTAGGGATCATCGTGCTTCTGATGTCCTCGTTCTCGCCGGTCAGCGAATTGATGATCTTGATATATGACTCCGCTTCGATACCAAGCTCCCTGTTGGCCTTGTTATCATACCAGATATAGCTTTGTACCTCGCTGAAGGAATACTTCGAAGCAAGCAGCTGCTTGATCGTATATTCATCCTCTCTTGCGGGATCCTGTCTTACGGGTGTGAGCATGCTCGCGCAACTCTTATATTCGAAATTGTCATATCCGTAAATACGTGTAATCTCTTCGATAATATCAGCCTTCATCGTAACATCCTTGGTTGCGCGGTATGAAGGCACCTGAACCTTGAATCCGGCTTCATTCTTCTCAAGCTCAAATCCGAGTCTTGTCAGCGTATCGGCAATCTCTTCCTCGCTGATATCGATACCGGTATATTTATCAACATAAGCCTTATCGAAAAGGATCTCTACATGATCAAAATGCTTGTTGTAAACATCGGTCAGACTTGATGAAACAATTGCCTCTTTGTCAATATCATGCAGGAGCTTTAAGAATCTTGCGATGGCAGGCACGGTCATCTCGGGATCGAGAGTCTTCTCGTATCTTGCGCTTGCTTCGGTACGCATACCGAGCTTGGCGGCACCCTTTCTGACTGTTGCGGCATCAAAGTTCGCCGACTCAAGCAGCAGTGTGTCGGTGTCGTCTTCGATCTCTGAGAGCAGGCCGCCCATGATACCCGCAAGGGCAACAGGCTCGCTCTGATTGCAGATCATCATGATACCGGGTTCAACGGTTCTCATGGACGAATCAAGTGTCTGGAATTCCACGGGATTATCAAATACCTTAACACGGATCTCTTTAACCTTTGCATTGTCAAATGCATGCATCGGCTGACCGAGCTCCATTGCAAGATAGTTTGTAAGATCGGCAAGAAGATTGATCGGACGCTGTCCGCAGTACTGAAGCCTAACCTTCATCCATAAAGGAGAAACATTCTTCTTGACGTTTCTTACGGTTATACAGGAATATCTGTAACACAGCCCGGTCTCAACCTTTACATCGATACCGGGAAGCTCGGCATATTTATTCAGATTCTCGACATCAAGCTCTTTTAAAGACCTCTTTGTAAGGCATGAGATCTCTCTTGCGATCCCGTAATGTCCCCACAGATCGGGACGGTTGGTAAGAGACTTGTTATCAACTTCGAAAACAGTATCCTCAAGAGGGATAAAGCTCTTGATATCGGTACCAACTGCCACGTCAAGATCATTTAAGATCATAATGCCGCTGTGGTCCTCGCTGATCCCGAGTTCCTTTTCCGAGCAGCACATACCGAAGCTCTTGTAACCCGCGATCTCCGCCTCATTGATCGGATTGCCGCATACGCTTCCGCCTGCTTTCGCAAATGCAACAAGCGCGCCTTCAAATACATTGGGAGCACCGCATACTACGTCAACAACCTCGGTTCCGTTGTCAACCTTGAGCAGATGCAGCTTTTTTGAATTCGGATGAGCCTCTACGGATAATATCTTTCCTACAACAACGTTGTAAGTATCCTTGCCGAACTCATATATATCCTCGACCTCTGCGGTCGAAAGAGTGAATCTGTTGATCAGTGACTTTATATCAACCCCGGAAAGATCAACGAAATCCGAGATCCAATTCATAGAGATGTACATAATATCCTCCAAAAACTATTGATTTATATCTGTTCTTTCGTTGAAACTCAGCTTACAAACTGCTTCAGCGCCTTTAAGTTGCCGCTGTTCAGCACTCTGATATCGGTGATCTCGTATTTCATCATCGCAAGTCTTGTCAGACCCAGTCCAAATGCAAATCCGGTATATTTATCCGGATCGATGCCGCCCATCTTCAGAACGTTGGGATGGATCATACCGCAGGGAAGCAGCTCGAGCCAGCCTGAATTCTTACAGGTCGGGCAACCCTCGCCGCCGCAGATCAGGCAGTTGATATCAAGTTCGAATCCGGGCTCGACAAACGGGAAGAATCCTGGACGCAGACGAACCTTTACATCGCGCTCGAATACTTCGCTCAGCAGGACTTTCATGAAATAGATCAGATTCGAGATCGAAATATCCTCGCCGATCATCATTCCTTCCATCTGCCAGAAGGTATTCTCGTGACATGCGTCAATATTTTCATTTCTGAAACATCTTCCGGGGAACAGCACCTTAAGCGGCGGCTCGCCCTTCTTCGGCGCACCGTACTTACGCATGATATAATTCTGGCCCGACGACGTATGGGTCTTGAGCAGCTGTCCGTTGCTCAGGTAATAGGTATCCTGCATATCTCTTGCGGGATGGTTCTTCGGAATGTTTACAGCTTCGAAATTGTTGAATTCAGTCTGTATCTCAATACCGTCCTCGATAATAAAGCCCATGGACTTGAAAATGTCTTCGATCCTCCTCTGTACCAGAGTGATCGGATGAAGGCTTCCCTCAGGCTGTGCCGAAGGAACGGTAAAATCGAATTTCTTTGCCTCTCTGATCTGTTTTTCGAGCTGGGCGTTCATCATCTTCTCGCCAAAGTTCCTGATGGCACTGTCAATGCTGTCCTTCAGGACATTGATCTCTTTTCCGAACTCCTTTTTGGCTTCATTGTCAAGATTCTTCAGTTCCTTCATAGAATCAGTGATCGCGCCCTTTTTGCCGAGGAATGCAACCCTGAGCTTTTCAAGCTCTTCATTGTCGGTTACATTCGCAAGTGCATCGTCAAATGCTTTCTTGAGTTTTTCAATACTTTCAAGCATTTTATTGCTTACCTCCGTTTTCCTAAATATACGTATATGGATCAAAAACCATTTAAATAGTATTCTAACACACTTGAACTGTGATGTCGAGATTTACTGTAAATAAACAATTTATACCATTTTTATTGTGTTTGATCTGTTAAATCAGCTTAGTATCACCGATCATCTTATCTCGCAACTTTTATGATATAAGTCGTGTTGTACGGATCGAATGAATCATCGGTATTCACAGGATAGATAATACTGCCGAGGGAAAGCAGCATGCTGTGGTTTACAGGTCCCGGATGCTTATCCTGTTTGTTAAATTCATTTCTTTCGATACTTCCGACATAGATGTATTCGATATTGTATTTATCAACCAGACTTTTTACTGTATCCCGGTCGTTTGAGGTATAGATCGTCTCAATATCGGTGGTTCTGTCCTCTACGATCTTCGGAACCTTGTCTCCCGCCTCGCTCTGCCACAACCATTCGTGGGTCCTCCAACCGAGTACCGTCGGCAGACCTGTCCTGACCGATACCCTGCAGTAATCGGTATAGGAATCTCCGTTAACCTCCAGCATTACGGGACGGCCTTCTATGTTCTCATTGATCCAGTTGGTGGCTTCGTAGTCCTCCATATTGACCGTTTTAAGATATTCTCCGGCGTTGAGGCCCTTGTAATTCTCGGATTTCGACCAATCGCCGAACCAGGCCTTTGTGGAATTGCCGAAATATCCGGTTGTCATCGCAAGGAAAATGAGCGCAATCAGCGCAAATATCCGCTTCCCCTTTGTCCTTGCAAAGCACAGCAGCTTTATGATCGCATAGGACATCGCAATACCGAACAGGATATAGCTCTGGTATGTTAGCTTGAACATGGTGTTCGCGCGCTTGTAATCACCGGAATAGATATCCTTCACATATATGAGCTCCGGCAGTATCACAAGGCCCAGCGCACACAGACCCACAGTCAGCATGAACAGGTCGCTGATATTCATATTGGCGATGAACCTGAACAACGCAACATCTTTTCCGGCTTTCTTTCTGTCATCTTTTTTGAGCGGATCGTGCTCAAATACTCCGATCAGCTGCTGTTCTTTGATGATATGGAACAGCAGGACGATCACACAGAGTGTGGGCAGCAGCCAGAGAATGGCCAGCTGATAAAGCGGCGTGTGATTATCGCCAATATTTACCGAAGTCGAGATCTGATTGAAGTTGATCGTAAAGGGCAGACATACGATCTTCGCAAATCCGTATACCACAACCGCATGGAGCAGTGTCTGCTTCAGCGTGATCCATGAGAAATTGTAGATAACCGCATTGGAGAACAGTATGATCGCACCCGAAACAACGAAATAGATCGGGAAATCCCAGAAGTTCGTTGTATGGAAGAGTCCGATAAAGAACCCGATCAGCAGTACATGAGGACTGAATACCTCTTCAAGCAGTGCAGGCACGCCCCACAACGTCTTCTTAAAAATGCTGTCTTTGGAGTTTAAGGACTTTTTCGCATTCTTTTTGTATTTTGAGGATCCGGCACTTTTATCATTGTCCTTATCGGAAATATTTTCGGCGGAGTTCCCAAATATACCCTGTCTGGCCAGCATCATCCTTTCCTTGCGGATCTGCAGATAAGCGAACAATATGCCCGCAACCGTGAGCACAAACATGATATTGATCACATGCGCATGCAGATCGCCCAGAACAAAGGAATACAGCGGGAATTCGTGTATTGTCTTGTCTTTGGTCTCAGGATTGTATACGATATATCTGGTTGCATTCGGAAACCAATACCCGGGGAAGCTGTAATCCGCGGATTCTGCCAGCTTATCCAGCCCCAGCATAGTACGCAGCCAGGGAATGAATCGCGCATAAACGATATAATGGGCGTTTGAGGTAAAGCTTACGGCAATACCCGCAATACCTGCCGTGATGATCGGAAGCACTTCGCTGGTCCATTTGCCGCCGCGCTTCTCATCGGTCAGCATATCGGAAACCGCATTGGCAGCGATGGATGCAGGCATCGAGAATCCGAATGCCGCAACCATCATCAACATCAGATTGTATCCGTATTCGACACCGACTGTTGTCAGCTTCGACAGATAAGTAGCGATAAACTGGCCCACATAATAATAGTTGATGGGTTTGCCTGCGAGCCAGATATCCTCGGGCGGCATATATTCGGATTTTTCCATAGCCTTCATAAATCCGAAGTCCATCAGCTTCTCGGTGGTGCCGTAGGCTTCGGGTTTGAAGCATTTCAGATATGTCCAGAATGCAAAGATGCAGACAAATACCTCCTATTCAAAGAGATTATTGATGAAATTGCTGATGTTAATGCTGATCTTTTTATATTTTACTTCGTAGAACAGCAGCCCTGCGTTCGCCATCAAACAGATGACCAGACAGATCCAGATGCCGGCTGTATTGAATTTTACGATATGGCAGGATGAAAGAAACCAGACCATCCAGCCTGTTATGCCTACACCTATCGCCTTGGAGAATATCCATCCCTTATCCCTGAAATTCCTGAAAACAAGCATTGAAAGCGGCATGAACACAAATCCGAGTGCCAGGATGCTCAGCCACCAAAAAACGAAATAATGCAAATCGCTCATTTTTTATCAATGTCCTTTATCTGCTCATTTATAGTTTTAAAATCCTTCAGTGCCTGTTTTCCAATCTTGAAAATGCGCTTCATATTGATCGAATTCACGCCGCCCTGCCTGGGCCTGAAGGTGATCGGAATATACTTTACCGGCTGCTTCTTTTTCGCATATATCACCGACAGGATGACATTGGAAAGATTGAAATCCTTCGGAACGTATTTGAGGTTTTCTTTAAGCTTCTCTGCCTTCATCAGCCTGAAGGGAGTATTGGCATCGGTCAATGACACATGGAAGCATATCCTGCAGACCAGTTTCAGCGTTTTGGTCACAAATATTCTCGAAAATCCGTCCTGCCGGCCTTTCCTGTGGCCTATGACCATATCATATTCATTTCTGATATCCCAGAACTGTCCGAATTCTGATGAAAGCGTCTGGCCGTCGGAATCCGTCTGAAAAACAAAGTCCGCACCCTGTTCCAACGCATAATTATATCCGTACAGGACTGTCGCGCCATGCCCGCCGTTGGGCTTTGTCAGTGCGATCATCTTGTCTCTGGTCTTCGCCAGCTCACATAACACCTTGTAAGTATCATCCTTGCTCCCGTCATCAATGATCCCAAGCCTTGAGTCATCATTGCGTTCCTCGATCACGGGATACCAGTCTTTTACAACATCCTCTATATTGGCCTGCTCATTGTAAGCAGGGATCACAATATACAATGTATCCATTTTCCCCTCCGTCTACCTCATTTTTTCAGCTTTTCCTCCCCATAGATGAGGTAACTGTT
>JAGCZE010000011.1 GCA_017960415.1 Lachnospiraceae bacterium | reverse complement strand
TTGAAAACAACCTAAAAAAACGCCGGAATGCGTTTGAAGTCATTCCGGCACCGACTACGGAAACCTTCGCGATATTGCGGTCAACATCGATCTTATCGCAGATCAGGCTGGTCTGTCTGTGTCTTTCCATAACGGCAACAGCCTCTTCAACATTGTCCTCATCGATCGTAAAGCTGATATCCTTTGTTCCGTCACGACCTACCGACTGTAAGATAACATCAACATTTATATTATGATTTGCGAGATGATTGAACAGCTTGAACGCAACACCGGGCTGGTCCTGAAGACCGATCACGGCTATGCAGGCCGTTTTCTTATCGCAAGCAACTCCGCTTATAAGCATCTTTTCCATTTTAGCATCCTCCTTAACTACAGTACCTTCATTTGTATTTAAACTGGAGCGTACAACAAGCTGTACACCGTATTTTTTTGCCATTTCGACAGAGCGGTTGTGAAGAACGCCCGCTCCCAAGGATGCCAGTTCAAGCATCTCGTCATAAGTGATCTCGTCGAGCTTACGCGCATTGGCACAAATCCTGGGATCGGCGGTAAATACACCGTCAACATCGGTATAAATCTCGCACATATCGGCCTTCAGAACCGCCGCAAGCGCAACCGCAGTAGTATCCGAACCGCCGCGTCCAAGAGTCGTTACATTATCCATCTTGTCGATGCCCTGGAAACCGGTGATGATAACGATCCTGCGTGAATCAAGCTCGGCACGTATTCTTTCGGTATCGATGGTCTTTAGACGCGCATTGGTATAATCAGAGGTTGTATGCATCGCTACCTGGAAAGCATTGAGCGAAACAGCGGGAACCCCTAAAGATGCCATTGCCATGGACATCAGAGCTACCGAGATCTGCTCTCCGACGCTTACCAGCATGTCAAGTTCGCGCTTCGGAGGGTTCGGATTGATGTCCTTCGCCTGTGCGATCAGCTCGTCGGTGGATTTACCCATTGCCGAGAGAACGACTACAATATCATTACCCTTCTGATAATCCTCAATGCATCGCTTTGCGACATTGAAGATACGTTCTTTGTTGGCGACGCTTGTTCCGCCAAATTTCTTAACTATCAGCATTGTAAAAAATCCTTTCTTATCTGCATAGCAGACTATTTTTCTTAAATTAACGCAACCGCCCTGTTTTTCCGGCTCTGATAAACCTTCCGGACAGTTACTGCTTGTCGAGTTCGGCTCTGATCCTGGAGATCACATTCAGCGTCTTGCTTCTTTCAGCAAATTCGCTGCCGCTCATAGGCTCGGTCACAAATGCAAATTCTCCGGGGATCCCCGCGTCAACGATCACATCCATCCTAATATGTTCCTTGGCCTTTTCCGCCTGCTCGGCCGGAACCCTCACGAAGAAACTATATACGAGTTCATCAATATTTGCAAGCTTTAATATTTCGGGTTCCCAAATAGTCACAACATTGATATGTCTGTGCTTGGCTGCCTCTACAATATCGCCTACAACCGCACTCGCCGTAGGAAGCTTGCCGGCGCCGGAGCCGTAGAACATAAGGTCTCCGACCGCATTGCCCTTCACCATGACCGCATTGAACACACTGTCAACATTGTAAAGCTGGCAGCGCTTATTGATCATCAAAGGTGAAACACTGGCATACGTCTTGCCGTCTAAACGCCTGATCAGGCTTATGAGCTTGATCTTGGCCTTCAGTCTGCTTGCATAAGCTATATCCACAGCAGAAATCTTCGTGATACCCTCTGTATAAATATCGTCGCATTCAACCTGTGTCTGATTGACAAGAGATGCAAGGATCGCTGTCTTCCGGGCTGCATCGATTCCTTCCACATCCGCCGCAGGATTGCGTTCCGCAAATCCGTTGTCCTGGGCTTCCTTCAAAGCCTCATCAAACTCAAGACGCTCATCCCTCATACGGGTCAGGATATAATTGGTAGTTCCGTTAATGATGCTTCGTATCTCAAGAATATCATCGGCAGTGAGCGATCTGTTGATAGGTCTGATGATCGGGATACCGCCGCCGACGCTTGCTTCAAAGAAATAATTGGTATTATGCTCCTTGGCCAGGGCAAGCAGCTCCGCGCCATGCTTGGAAACAAGTTCCTTGTTGGAGGTACATACAGCCTTACCCGCAAGGATCGCCTGCTTCGAAAATTCATATGCAGGATGCTCACCGCCCATAACCTCTGCTACGATATCAACATCAGGATCATTTAAGATATCGTTAAAATCATGAGTCAGCACCTTTTCAACCGGCTGTCCCGGAAAAATCGCGCAGGTCGAGCACATATTTGACATTCAGCTCATTGCCCGCACATTTGGCAATATACGAATGGTTCATGTGAAGTACTTCATAAACGCCCGAACCGACCGTTCCATATCCTAATATCGCTACATTCATATGTATCCTCCTAAATCCTTCAGTATCTTTTCACAGATGCTGTATATGTAAAATAAATATCTTTCTCAATTCACCTATCCGCATAAACACCCGTGAATTCAGCCTTCACGCCCGAGTATCTTGATAGATGACACGCCTTTCTTTGTTCCGATCTCACGCAGGATTTCATCAATGCCCTTAGTCTCCGGCCGCATTTCCATACCTATCGTGATCGAAGCGACACCGCCGATGGGTATAGACTGGTGTATGGTCAGTATGTTCGCACCGCATTTTGCGATCGCATCAAGCACTTCCGAGAGCAGCCCCGGTTCATCATCAAGCTGCAGCATGATATTGATCGTCTTGCCCCTGCTGTTGTCATGAAAGGTAAAAATATCATCTTTATATTTATAAAATGAACTGCGGCTGATATCCACCGCTTCCGTAGCTTCAAGCACCGTCAGGACCTTGCCCGAATCAAGAAGCCTCTTGGCCTCGATAACCTTCAGCAAAACCTCCGGCACCGCTTTTGCCCTTACGAGATAGTATTGTTCCTTCTCCATATTATCTATTCCTTTTCAGCTGAAACCTGCCAGCCTTTTCACGCCAAAAACCATCCGGTCATACATACCGAAACCGATTTCGTGTCCACTTCATAAATACATTTGTCCGTGTATAGAGGATATACTATCATATCATTCCCTGCTGCGCAAGTGTTTTTTTTATTGATTTTGGGAATTCTATATGCTATACTGATTTCGCAAAGGCAGTAAACAATTCCAAAATAATGACAATCCATGTCACTTATCTATCTTAAATCAGCCGAAAGAATATCAGAAATAAATAAGACATATGAAATAACGAATTTCTGATTATCTGAAATAACACGGCAATAATCCGGTTTTTATGTTCCACTGCTTTTACACAATCCCATTTAGCAGCAGGAATGTAATCATAATCAATTGATAAATAAAACGCATTCCTGCCATTAAAAAATTTAAGGAGGAATGCCTATGGTAAAAAAAAACTACAGTAACAGAAAACAGGATATTCCTGAAAAAGAGGAAAACTATATG
>JAGCZE010000134.1 GCA_017960415.1 Lachnospiraceae bacterium | reverse complement strand
GACCAATTATTATCTGGATATCGCCGCAGCGGTCTCCGAACGCAGCACCTGTCTGCGGCGGAAATTCGGCGCGCTCGTCGTCAAGAATGACGAGATCATCTCGACCGGCTATACCGGTGCACCGCGCGGCCGTCAGAACTGCAGCGACCTCGATTTCTGCTACCGCGAGCGCATGGGCGTCCCGCGCGGCCAGCGCTATGAGCTGTGCCGGAGCGTCCACGCAGAGGCCAATGCGATCATCAGTGCCGCAAGATCCGATATGATCGGAGCGGACATGTATCTGTGCGGGCTCGAAGCCACAACAGGAGAATATATCAAGAATTCCTGCAGCTGCTCAATGTGCAAGCGCCAGATCATCAACGCCGGCATCAGCCGCGTGATCATTCGCGACGATCATGACAATTACAGGACTATTGACGTTAAGGAATGGATAGAGAATGACGAGTCACTGAACGGAACATTGGGTTACTGATATTCATTTCATTTAGAAAATAACCGGGTTACCGATATTTACCATACTAAAAAACAGGGTTGCAAATGTGCTCCGCCTAAGGAAACATATTGCAACCCGTTTTTCTGTCATATCTGCCGGTTTATCTTTATCAAAAAGACGTTTTTTTCTATACCGGCGTTAAAAATTTTATCTTTCAAAAGGCATTGATCATATGATCAATATGCTTTTACAGCTGCGCGCTCGATCTCGAGTGCTTTTACATATCCCTCAAGGAATCTGTTGAAGCCTGCCACATCCTTCGGATCGGGCTGCATACTCTCACCGGTCTCTCCGCCGAATACCTTATTTGCAAGATAATCTTCCAAGGTCTCACCGTCTGCCTTGCATACCATATATGCTGCAAGAAGCGCCATACCCCAGGCTCCGCCCTCTCCGGCGGTTGACATTACGGATACGGGAGCATCTATTGCCGCTGCAAGGATTCCCTGTCCGACTCCCTTGGTCTTGATCAGTCCGCCGTGCCCGTCCAGTGTATCAACCTTCACGCCTTCATCCTTGAGCATTACATCAAGTCCGTACTTCAGAGTAGCAAGGGATGAGTAAATATGAGTTCTCATAAAATTCGCCAGAGTCAGCTTCGCGTCAGGCTTGCGTACAAACAACGGACGTCCTTCATCAAGTTCGGTAACCGACTCACCTGACAGATAATTGAACGAAAGCAGACCGCCGCAGTCGGCATCGCCCTCAAGTGCCTTTTTGAACAGCAACTCAAACAGCTTGCCTTTTTCCTGCTTTGCTCCGATTGCTTCCGCAAATTCCTCGAGCAGACCGGCCCATGCGTTGATATCCGATGTACAGTTGTTGCAATGAACCATGCCGACCAGCTTACCTGAAGGAGTCGTTACCAGGTCAATTATAGGATAAACTTTTGAAAGTTCCTTTTCCATAACAACCATCGCAAATACGGAGGTACCCGCGGATACATTACCCGTACGTACCGCTACCGAATTGGTTGCTGCCATGCCTGTTCCGGCATCTCCTTCGGGAGGACAGAGCCTGATACCCGCTTCGAGCTCGCCGCTCTCATCAAGCAGTTTTGCGCCCTCTGCACTCAAAACTCCTGCATCATCACCGGCCGTAAGAACCTGGGGAAGAATATTTTCGAGCTTCCAGCCAAATCCCCTTCCTGCAACCAGTGTAGAGAATTTATCAAGCATGTCACGGTTGTAATTGCCGGTGGCAATATCGATCGGGAACATACCCGAAGCCTCTCCGACGCCAACAACACGCTTTCCTGTCAATTTCCAATGGATATATCCCGCAAGTGTTGTCAGATAATCAATATCCGGAACATGCGGCTCATTGTTCAGTATCGCCTGATACAGATGGGCAATGCTCCAACGCTGTGGAATATTGTAATTGAATACTCTCGTCAGTTCCTGTGATGCCTGTCCGGTAATCGTATTACGCCATGTCCTGAACGGAACAAGCAATTCCCCGTTCTTGTCGCAGGCAACATATCCGTGCATCATTGCACTGAAACCGATAGCGGCAAATTTTTTGATCCCGATCCCGTATTTTTCCTTTACGTCTTTCTTCAGGTCAGCGTAGCAGCTCTTTAATCCTGCCCAGACATCTTCCATATGATAAGTCCAAATACCGTCCTCAAGTCTGTTCTCCCATTCGTGACCACCCTGCGCGATAGGATTGTGCTTCTCATCGATCAGGACCGCCTTGATCCTCGTTGAACCGAATTCTATTCCGAGAACCGCACTGCCGGCCTCAATGCATTCCTTTGCTCCCATAATAACCTCCCAATGTACTTCATTTTTATTATAATGAAACTGTCGTGCTGCTCGTTCTGCGCGACAGTTCAGTATAGTCCGTTTGATTTTTCATTTATGACTCAGATCAAGGCATTGTCATGACGCAGGAAGAAATCGTCGATTGCCTTGATTATCTCCCCGGGCTCCATGGATTTGAGCAAATACCCGTCAGGCTTGAGCGCAAGCACTTCCATGATCGTCTGCTTATCATTCTGTCCTGTCAGGAAAATTACCGGAATCGATGCGAAATCAGCCTCCGAACGAATCATTTCGAAAATAGTCTTACCGCTGACTATAGGCATTTCATAGTCAAGCAGGATCAGATCCGGACGGTCCAGGCTCAGATATTTGATCGCCATGGTTCCCGAATTGGCAAGAGTAACCTCGTATTTGTCCTCCAGCCAGCTCTTGGCCAGCGTCAGCATTACCTCCGAGTCGTCAACAACCATGACCTTTCTCGTAACACTCTTCTGCTTCTTCTGAAGCTGCATGCGGCGCAGGATCACCGGACCGATAGTCTTGGCGTCGAGCGGATGCATAAATTTCAGAGTGATCAAAGGATCCGGGATCAGTTCCTTGACTGCCAGATATCCCTCATCTCCCTCAATCAGTACAAGCATAGCTTTTGACTCAATGATCTTGTCCTTGATCGCGATCACAGACTCCGTACGCATAGCAAGACTGCTCTCGCAATATACTACTATGCAATCCGTGTCATCCATACGCATTTCCCTGATCTCACGGGGACTGTTGGCAGAAAGTTCGACAACAGAATACGTATTCGCACGAATATAGTCGAGAACAGAATTGATAACAATACTGCCTTTCTGCTTAATAAAAATTACCTGCGACATTGAAGCTCCTCCATACTGATTTCGATCAATACAGTTTTTCGGTTTGAATTATAACACACTCGCAGAAAAAATACCAGTACATTTTTTGTTTAAACAGAAATTATTTTCGTTTTAGCGAAAATAATTTTATTAATATTCTTTTTTGTGGTTCATGATCATTTGTATTTGAAGGGATTGAGGATGAGCTTTATTCAAAAATGCCGCTTGACTTGATATTTATCAATTAAACCTTTATATTTCCGCATATTAAATAAAGTTTTTTATATTTTCGATCAAAAAAATACAATTTTTCTATTGACATTTTTATTTTCATCCTATAAACTACGCAAGGACTTTTGAATAGATATTGATCATATTCAATATTAGGAAAACATAAGTACAAGAATTATTAAACAGGAGGATCAATATGGACACAACAAAGAGTTTTATGCCCAGCGGTCTTAATATTGAGCGCAAGTGGTATGTTGTTGATGCGGAAGGCCAGACACTCGGTCGTCTTTCAGCAATGGTAGCAGCCATCTTAAGAGGCAAGAACAAGCCTACCTACACACCTTTCCTTGATATGGGCGACAACGTTATCATCATTAACGCAGCCAAGGTTAAGGTTACCGGCAAGAAGATGGATCAGAAGATCTATTACAATCACTCGGATTATCCGGGCGGACTTCGCGAAACAACCTTAAAGGAAATGATGGCGAAGAGACCTGAGGAAGTTATCCGCCTCGCAGTTAAAGGCATGCTTCCCAAGGCAGCACTTGGTCGCCAGATGATCAGCAAGCTTCACGTATACGCAGGTCCCGAGCATGAGCAGCAGGCACAGAAGCCCGAAGTTCTTGTTCTCGATACCAAGAAAAAATATTGATTATCGCTGAAAGGAGGAAAACAAAATGGCAAAAGTAGCAGGAAAGTTCTACGGAACAGGAAGAAGAAAGAGCAGCATCGCCAGAGTATTTTTAACTCCCGGCAGCGGCAAGATCATTGTTAACAAGAGAGACATTGACGAGTACTTCGGTCTTGAGACCCTCAAGGTTGTTGTTCGCCAGCCTCTCGTTCTTACCAATACATCTGACAGATTCGATATCGTGATCAACGTACACGGCGGTGGATTCACCGGCCAGGCAGGCGCTATCCGTCATGGTATCTCCCGCGCTCTCCTTCAGGTTGACGCTGAGGAATATCGTCCCCTTCTCAAGAAGGCCGGCTTCCTTACACGTGACCCTCGTATGAAGGAAAGAAAGAAGCACGGCCTCAAGGCAGCTAGAAGAGCGCCTCAGTTCAGCAAGCGTTAATCATTGCTTACAAACCCCGAAAACACGCTGGTTTCCGGGGTTTTTCTTTTGAAAAAATCTGTTTGGTTTT
>JAGCZE010000133.1 GCA_017960415.1 Lachnospiraceae bacterium | reverse complement strand
CCCGGAAGTCCGGGCAGCAATATTGCGGGCGGCAATAATCATGGGCATGATTGTGTATCCGGCACAAATCCGCAGGAACCAGACATCAATCGCGATTTCAGTGAGAATCTCATTATCGGAAATAAGCTGTATGATACGGTACGGGCGGTTCTGAAGACCGATACTGATTTCATCGGTCTTTACAGGAGCAGGCTGGATGCCTCCTGTGCGGAGGATCCGGAACTGCGCATTCTGACAAGCGATGTCTGCTCTTATATAGCATCCAATTTCTGCGCTTCTGTGGAAAAAGATACGGTTTGCTGGATGCCCGCCGGTTATGATCCGGAGATCACGAAAAGGCAATGGATCGAGCTGCTGCACGACCCGAAGGTATTTGATGAGGATGCGCTTGCTGTTATGGCAAGAATGAGGGACAACCGGGATCCGATATCATGCAACGATCTTGCACAGTATTACGGCAAAACAAAGCATTATTACAATACACAGGTGACGGCGCTTGCAAAAAGGCTGATAGATCGGACTGCCAGTCCTGTTCCGAATATTGAGGATTATTTCTCCAAGATGTGTTCGGTCATGTTCGAGTGGCGGGTTTCAAGAGAATTTGACGAAGCAAACATGCTCTGGAAATTGCGACCTGAGCTGCTTGCGGCACTTGACGAGATCGACCTGTCGGGGATCGAGCTGTATATCGATGTCGTGCCCCGCAGCCGTATCAAGAATTACTGGCTGCTCAATACCAATCCCAAGGTCTGGGGCTTCTCACATGCGGCGGTCGGCGAGGTTAAGGCGTTTACGTTATATAATGACAACGGATATAAACGGCGCATTTTCGATAATTTCCTGAATGCCAAGGAGGGTGACATAGTGATCGGCTATGAGTCGCATCCTTCCAACCAGATCGTTGGTCTGGGCAGGGTCAGCGCGGCTCATGATGATAAATACATTTATTTTGAGAAGACCGAAGGGCTTGCTTCTCCGATTGATTATGCCGTGATACGCAACAATCCTGAGCTCGGAAAGATGGAGTTCTTCAACAATATGCAGGGAAGCCTCTTCAAGGTCAATCAGGGTGAATATGACAGGATCATGGACATTATCCGCGAGGAAAATCCGCTGCGCGATAATACGGCAGTTCCCAAATATACAAAAGCCGATTTCCTGGATGAAGTATATATGAGCGAGAGCGGCTATGATGAGCTGGTTGAGGTATTAAAGACCAAGAAGAACATCATACTGCAGGGCGCGCCCGGTGTCGGAAAGACATTTACTGCCAACAGACTTGCATATTCGATAATGGGTGAGAAGGACAGGTCACATATCGAATTCGTTCAGTTCCATCAGAATTATTCCTACGAGGACTTTATGCTGGGATACAGGCCGACAGACAGCGGATTTGAGCTGAAATACGGTATCTTTTACCGTTTCTGCCTGCTTGCGGGCAACCGGCCCGATAAGGATTATTTCTTCATTATCGACGAGATCAACCGCGGTAATATGAGCAGGATCTTCGGTGAGCTGCTGATGATGATCGAGGCGGATTACCGCGGAACGACAACAACCCTGTCATATAACGGACTTTCGTTCATGGTGCCGAAGAATCTGTATATCATCGGTATGATGAATACCGCGGACAGGTCGCTGGCGTTGATAGATTACGCGCTGCGCAGGCGTTTCGGATTCTATGAGATCGGACCGCGTTTTACTTCCGACGGATTCAGGAAATATCAGAGTTCGCTTGCAAGCCCGCAGCTTGACAGGCTGATCGGCAAAGTCATCGAGCTGAACCGTGAGATTGAGAACGATCCGTCCCTCGGACGCGGATTCTGTATCGGACACAGTTATTTCTGCGGCAGAGAGCCCGGAAACTGCACCACCGAATGGCTGAATTCCGTAATAGATTATGATATTGTTCCGACATTGCGTGAGTACTGGTTCGACGAACCGGCAAGGACCGCGAAGTGGGAGAGAGAACTGAAAAGTGCGGTGGAGGTTATGTCATGAGAAAAAACAATAAAAAAGTCGATGTGATCATTGTAATAGTCATATTACTGATACTGGCAGGGATAATACTCAAGCTGGTTCTTCCGGAAGGAAGCGGTACGGGTTCATCGTCGGCAAATAAAGATGTTCCCACATCCTACAGGGATTACAACGGTAAAAGATTGGGCATACTTACGGGCTCAAGCTTCGAACAGCCCACATTTGAGTTTTTCCCGGACAGCGAATATTTTTATTATGACAATGTTTCGGATATGGTTATGGCGATCAAACAGGATAAGATCGACGGTTTTCTGTACGACGAGCCCATATTGCGTATGATCGAGATCAATCAGCCTGAGGTTACGTTTTTCAGGGAATTTGTAAAGCAGGATATCTACAGCTTCGGATTTCAGAAGGACCAGGCGAAGGCTGACAAGATCAGAGAGCAGTTCAATGATATGCTTGCGGAACTGGAAAAGAGCGGTGAACTTGACGGATTAAAGTCCAAGTGGTTCTCAAAAGGTTCGGATTCACTGTCGCTTGATACTTCATTACCCAAAGGGGAAAACGGCACACTGAATGTAGGCACAAACACGACCAATATACCGTTTGCGATGATCGTGGACGGAAATATCAGCGGGTATGCAATAGAGCTGATGACCCTGTTCGGCAGGAAATACGGCTATGACTTCAAATATGACCAGGTGAATCCGGCATCGGGACTCGCAGGACTCGCATCGGGTGTATATGATGTATTTGCGAATAATACGACCGTTACGAAAGAAAGAGCCGAAAGCATAGCATTTTCCGATCCGATATATTCCGGAGGTATGGCTCTGGCTGTGAGAAGCAGTGATCTGGCGCAGTCCGGCGCTGACGGTGACGGAAATGGGGAAGATAAAGGATTTTTCGCCGGAGTGGCTGACAGCTTTGAGAAGAATTTCATTCGCGAGAGCCGTTGGAAAATGATCCTACAGGGCGTCGGAACCACCTGTCTTATAACAGTTGTTTCGGCATTGCTGGGCACGATACTTGCATTTTCGATCTGCATGTTCAGACGCACGGGAAGCCGTCTGGCGAATACGATCTCCAATCTTTACGTGAAGCTGCTCCAGGGTACTCCGATGGTTGTACTTTTGATGATACTCTACTATGTTGTTTTCGGAAAATCAGGCATGGGTGTGGTTTGGGTCGCAGTAGTCGGATTTACGCTTAACTTCGGTGCTTATGCATCTGAGATCATGCGTTCCGGCATAGAAAGCATCGACGGCGGACAGCGTGAGGCAGCGCTGGCGATAGGATACAGCGAAACGCAGGCATTTTTCCGCTTTATCTTCCCGCAGGCCGCTGCCAGATTCCTGCCGGTCTACAGTCAGGAGATCGTTTCATTGCTCAAAAGCACTTCCATAGTAGGTTATATCGCGATACAGGATCTGACGAAGATGAGCGATATTATCCGAAGCCGTACGTTTGAAGCATTTTTCCCGCTGATCGCAACGGCGGTGATCTATTTTATACTGGCATGGATCATTTCGACAATATTGGAATTTGTGTTGAAAGGGATACAGCCGAAACGCGTGAAGAAGTAAGAGCTTGGAGGTTAAGGTATGAGCATGATCAAGATAGAACATCTGCGTAAGGAATATCCGAATGTTACGCCACTTAAGGATGTGAGCGTGGAGATAAACAAAGGAGACGTTATTTCCATAAGAGGACCGTCGGGAACCGGAAAGTCAACCCTGCTGCGCTGCCTCAACCAGCTTGAGGAGCCGACTTCGGGAACGGTTACTGTCGACGGAGAGGTCATTACCGACCCGAAATGCGATATTTCGCTGGTTCGCAGGAAGATGGGCATGGTGTTCCAGTCATTTAATTTATTTGCGAATCTGAACATTATCGAAAATATCATGTCAGGTCCCGTCAACCTGCTCAAAACCCCGAAGGAGCAGGCCCGCAAGGAGGCAATGGAGCTTTTGAAGAGGGTTGGCCTCGCGGAAAAGGCCGAGAATTATCCGGATCAGCTCTCGGGCGGCCAGAAACAGCGTGTGGCTATAGCACGTGCAATCGCAATGCATCCTGAGATAATCCTGTTCGACGAGCCGACTTCGGCGCTTGACCCTACCATGGTCGGCGAAGTTCTGGCTGTTATCAGGTCGCTGGCCAATGACGGCATGACCATGATGATAGTCACTCACGAGATGAAGTTCGCGCGTGATGTGTCAAACCGTGTATTCTTTATGGATGAAGGCGGTATTTACGAGGACGGAACACCCGAGCAGATATTCGATAATCCGCAGAGAGAAAAGACCCGTATATTTATCAAGCGCCTGAAACAGCTCGAACTTGAGATCGAATCCGAAGATTTCGATTTTATAGGCTTTAGTTCGCGTATCGAGCAGTTTGGAAGAGACAATCTGATCGCACCGAAGATGTTGCGCAATATCGAGCTGGTATTCGAAGAGCTCGTTGCACAGAACCTGACTGAGTATATCGAACACAACGAGGACGCCCTTCCGATCAACATTGTTCTCGAACATTCGGAGACGGACGAAACGGCCAAAATAAAGATAACCTACGGCGGACTTGACTATAACCCGTTTATGGATGCCGACGAGCTGTCATTGACTATCATCAAAAAGCTTGCGGCGAGCACAAAGTACGCACGAAATGAGAAGAACGAAATAACGGTGGAGTTCAGGTAGGAACCGCGTATGAAATATCTCGGTAAAAGGTTATTTTAAATCAGGAATTGTGTATGGGATTCACCGGCATACTGTTGGTTAATCAGGAATTGTGGATAGGATAAAGTGGGGCTTTATGGAAAATTGTGAGTTGGAAGAATATGTGGACCTTCTGATAAAGGCTGTTCGCAAACAGCTGAAAACAGGACTTCATCGCGAGTATATCCGCAAAAAAGAAGACCTGACAGTCATGCACGGGACCATGGACATCCGCGGAACGGTGCAGAACCGTCTTGCCAGAAAATATCTGATAGCCTGCGAAACCGATGTCCTTTCCGAAAATAATGATTACAACGGAATGCTGAAATGCACAATGATGTTTCTGCTGCGACGCAGCGAGATTGACGCAGAAAAACGTGCTGAACTGAAGAAACTGATCATGGCATTTTCCGAGGTTGATGCCCCGGAGGCGGCACAGATCGATTGGAAGCGTCTGAACGGCCGCCGGCTCGGTTCGGAGCTCGTCGAACTTGCCGGGGTGTGCCGGAAAGCGCTGGAGTGGCAGAAGCAGGGGGAAAGACAGGAAATGTGAGTGGAATTACGGAAAGTGCCGGAGTGACAGCTGAAGGAATGGAGTATCTTGCAAACCGGAGCTGTGCAGAGAAATATTAAAATACATTGGCAGGGAGATCGAAAATTGCAGAAGATCACAGTACTTACTGTAGGGAAGATAAAGGAAAAATACCTGCGGGATGCAATAGACGAGTATTCAAAACGTCTGTCGCGATATTGCAAGCTGAACATTATCGAAGTCGCAGATGAAATGACACCCGATAACGCCGGCGAAACCGAAGAAGAACAGATCAAACAGAAGGAAGCGCAGCGCCTTCTGAAAAATCTGCCCGAGGATGCCTATGTTGTGACTCTCGAGATCGAAGGCAGGCAGCTGTCATCGCCTGAGCTGGCAGAATGCATTTCGAAGCTCGCCGTGGACGGCAACAGCCATATTGCTTTTGTGATAGGCGGATCGCTTGGGCTTGGCAGTGATATCCTCAAAAGATCGAACATGCGCCTCAGCTTCTCCAAGATGACATTTCCGCACCAGCTGATGAGAGTGATATTGCTTGAGCAGGTATACAGAAGCTACCGGATAATCAACGGAGAACCGTATCATAAGTAGGGGATAGTTTGGGTTGAGT
>JAGCZE010000010.1 GCA_017960415.1 Lachnospiraceae bacterium | reverse complement strand
TACATATGTAGAAGAAATGTTCGACAATGCGGTGGCAAGCGGTCTTAATGCTGTAGTAGTGCATGTGAGACCCTTCAGCGACGCGATGTATAAATCTTCCTATTATCCGTGGTCCGATTATGCTTCGGGAGTTCAGGGAAAGAACCCGGGCTATGATCCTCTCGAGATCATGGTCAGGGAAGCCCACGAGCGCAAGCTGCAGATCCATGCATGGCTCAATCCTTACCGCATTTCAAACGCCTGGAAATACGGTACCGACGTGACTCAGCTTGCAAAGAAGAATCCCGCACGCAAATGGCTCACCAATTCCAAAACCTCCGATGACAGGAATGTACTCGCCTATGACGGCGCCCTTTATTACAATCCTTCATCTTCCGCGGTTCGCAAGCTGATAATCAACGGAATTAAAGAGATCGTCGAAAATTATGATGTCGACGGCATCCATCTAGATGACTATTTTTATCCCGCTTTCGGAAGCAAATACGAAACCGCATTCGATGCCCCCGAATATGAGGCTTACGTTGCCAAACGCAAGGCTGCGGGCAAGAAGAGCATCATGACCATCGCCGAATGGAGAAAAAATAATGTAAATCTTCTTGTAAAGGGCATTTATTCTGCTGTTAAGGAGACCGACCCCAACTGTATATTCGGAATCAGCCCCGGCGGATATATCGATTATCTCGATGAAGTACACCGCTGGTATGTGGATTACAGGACCTGGATGTCCAACGAAGGCTACATCGATTATATCTGTCCCCAGCTGTACTGGAGCTTCAACAGCAAAAACATCTTCCCTTATTACGATACGCTGCTGCGCTGGGTTGCCGAAAGGAAATGCGATTCAGTCAAGGTATATGTTGGCGTGCCGCTATACAAGATGAACCAGAAGAACAACATCAGCGAATCCACCCAGATCCAGGATACGGAATGGTACAACCAGTTCCTGCTCGCAGATATGATACGTTACGGAAGGCAGGGCGGCGCCGAAGGATTTATCCTGTTTGACTACGAAGACCTCGCCGATCCTCGCAATTCCGTCCAGCTCGAAAATGCGAAAGAAGTCTGGTAGACCTTAATGCGGATAAAGAAGAACAAAGATTAAAGATCATATAAACAGTGGATTTAAGATACAGACCACAAAATAATTATCAGAAAGGATCTCTTCTATGCCAAGAATATCCATTAATTCAACCGCAGCCGGAAGGCTGTCCCAATTCATCAGATCGGCGGTTTCTCCGTTCCACACCGTTGAAGAAAGCGCAAAATTACTTAAAAAAGCCGGCTTTTCAGAGCTTTCTCCCGAGGTTGGATGGAAGCTCACCGCAGGCGGCAAATACTATGTAATACCTTATAAGACCGTCCTGTTCGCATTTACAATCCCCGAGAAGGCGCCTAAACGCGGCATCCATATTGCCGCAGCACATACGGACTTTCCGTGCCTCCATGTAAAACCTGTCGCAGAGCTTGCCACAAGGGGTTACATGAGAGTAAACACCGAGATCTACGGCGGTCCGATCCTGAATACCTGGCTCGACAGGCCTCTGTCACTCGCGGGACGCATTCTCCTGCGCAGCAACAATATTTACGCTCCGCACGAAGTTCTGATAAATATCAGGAAGCCCGTGCTCACGATCCCGAACCTGGCTGTCCATTATAACCGCGAAGTCAACGACGGAGTAAAGCTCAGCCGCCAGAACGATATGCTGCCGCTGGCCGGAATGCTGAACGAAGCCTTTAACAATGATTCGTATTTTATTGATTTTCTTGCAAATGAGATAAAAGAAGAAAAGGATAATATCCTTGATTTCGATCTGATAGTCTACAATGCCGAGGAGCCTGCTTTTGTCGGGTTCGCATCGGATATGCTTTCTGCGCCGAGACTTGACAATATCACTTCCTGTCTGGCTCTGGTCGAGGGCATCATCGGTGCCGAGGACAATACAGGGGTCAACCTGATCGCATTGTTCGATAATGAAGAGATCGGTTCCCTTACAAAACAGGGTGCTAATTCTACACTTCTAGAACGGATTATTTCACGCATTTATGACGCTCTTGGAAAGAAGATTGACGATGATATCCAGAAAGGCTTCCTGCTGAGCGTCGATGTGGCACATGCGCTTCATCCCGCGAAGTCGGAAAAATACGATCCCGTAAACAATATGCGCATGGGTGACGGTATTACCTTCAAGCTCAGTGCGAATCAGCGTTATACTTATGATTCCGTTGCTGTTGCGGCTCTCCAGCAGCTCTGCGACGGCAAGGGCATCCGTTATAAGAAGTTCGTAAATAATTCGGATATGCCGGGCGGCGGTACTTTAGGTCCGATCATTTCGGCACATCTGCCGATGTATACTGTAGATATCGGTGTCCCGATCCTTGCAATGCACTCGGCGCGCGAAGTGATGGGAGCTGCCGACCAGGAAGAGCTGGTAAAGCTCATGAAGGCATTCTTCTGATAATTTCTGGTTACTATTCGCAGTATATCCCAATCAAAAAGCTCACCTAAAGCACGCTTTTGTGAGCTTTTCGCCGGGATATAATGTGAATAGTAACAATTATTAATTCACATATCCTCCACGCGTACAAGCCTGTCGCCTTCATAAGAGAGCTTCATATTCAGCTCGCTGCGACCGGCCAGAAGCGGCATAAGGAAGGTTTTGTCGCCCTCCCACATATTGAGGTCAGGAACCTTTTCGACCGGAATCCAGTGAAGTTCGCCTTCGTTGCAGTCCGTAAATTCAGTATCTTCCGGAACCGAGGCGGAATACAAAAAAATTTCCTCGTCTTCGCAGACCGTATTGATAAACTCGATAATTCCATGAAAACAACAGGCATCGGGCGTAAGCTTAATGCCTGTTTCTTCCTGTATTTCCCTTATATTGGCCTGTTCGGGCGTTTCACCCGGCTCAACCTTGCCGCCTATTCCAAGCCACTTGCCCTCATTGGGATCCTGTGGCTTTTTGTTGCGGTACAGCATCAGGATCTCATTCTTTCTCCGAATGTAGCATTGTGTGGTCTGTCTCATATTAACCTCAAATCTTCATAAAAACGTTCTTTTCAAATCATTTTCGCAGT
>JAGCZE010000132.1 GCA_017960415.1 Lachnospiraceae bacterium | reverse complement strand
AACCGTGGAATAGTCGAATTCCACGCCCTGCCCGATCCTGATCGGACCCGAACCCAGGACTATGATCTTCTTTTTGTCCGAGACAATAGATTCATTCTCTTCTTCATAGGTCGAATAAAAATACGGGATGTAGCTTTCAAACTCCGAAGCGCAGGAATCGATCATCTTGTAAGTAGGGATAATGCCGTATTCCCGGCGCAGATCGAATATCTCATGTTCGGTCTTTCCCCACAGCAGGGCGATCTCGCGATCTGAGAAACCGCATCTTTTGGCAGTCCGCAGTATTTCCCGGCTGCCGGGGTTATCCTTTACCAGCCGCTCTGTTTCGACAATATTCCTGATCTTGGTAATGAAGAACCTGTCTATTCCGGTGATCCGGGCGATTTCTGTTACAATTCCGCCGTCTCTGCGCAGCAGTTCTGCGATAGCGAATATGCGGTCATCGGTGCCGACGGCTATATAACTCTTGAGCTCCTCGTCGGTGCATTCATCGAACTTTTTATTATGCAGATGATACACACCCGTTTCCAGGGATCTTACAGCCTTCAGCAGGCTTTCTTCGAGGGTCCTGCCGACGCTCATGACCTCGCCTGTGGCCTTCATCTGGGTTCCCAGCGTATTGGAGGCATCATCGAATTTGTCGAAGGGGAATCGGGGCATTTTGGTTACGACATAATCAAGCGCAGGCTCAAAGGACGCCGGCGTATTGGCCAACATTATCTCATCCAGCCGCAGTCCCACACTGATCTTGGCCGATACGCGTGCTATGGGATAGCCGCTGGCCTTTGAAGCAAGTGCCGAAGACCTGGAAACACGCGGATTGACCTCGATCAGCCAATACTCGAAGGAATTGGGATCAAGAGCGAACTGTACATTGCAGCCGCCCTCGATCTTCAATGCCCTGATGATCTTTAATGCGCTGTCGCGCAACATCTGGTATTCTTTATTGGTCAGTGTCTGAGAAGGACATACAACTATCGAATCACCGGTATGGATACCGACAGGATCGATATTTTCCATATTGCAGACCGCAATAGCCGTATCATTCGCGTCGCGAATAACTTCATACTCTATCTCTTTGTAGCCTTTTACGCTCTTTTCGATCAGTACCTGATGTACAGGTGACAGCGCAAGCGCATTTTTGATCAGTTCGTCAAATTCTTCACGGGTCTGGGCAAATCCGCCGCCTGTACCGCCGAGAGTAAATGCAGGACGTAATACCACAGGAAAACCTATCTGTTCGGCCGCATCCGAGGCGGTCTCTTCGGAATCCGCGATCAGGGAAGGCAGCACCGGCTCTCCAATTTCCTGACACAGCTCCTTGAACAGTTCCCTGTCCTCGGCGCGCTCGATACTTTCGGTACGTGTCCCGAGAAGCTCTACACCGCATTCATGCAGGATTCCCTTACGTTCGAGCTGCATGGCGAGATTCAGCCCCGTCTGCCCTCCAATACCTGGCAGGATCGCGTCCGGACGCTCCATTCTGATGATCTTGGCAATAAATTCCAGTGTCAGAGGTTCCATGTAGATCTTATCCGCGATCCTCTTATCCGTCATGATCGTCGCCGGATTGGAATTGCACAGCACGACCTCGTAGCCTTCCTCCCGCAGCGACAGGCAGGCCTGTGTTCCCGCATAATCGAATTCCGCTGCCTGACCGATAACGATCGGGCCCGAACCTATTACCAGTATTTTTTTGATATCCGTTCTCTTCGGCATTTTCTTACCCCTGCTTCTTTTCCCTCAGAAAATAATGTTTTTCAGGCTTTCCGGCCAAATATGACTGTCATGTACGGCAGCCTGAATTTAATATTTCAATTTATTACCGTTTACACCGGAATACAACTTCAAAAAATCAGTTATGAGAACTATACCTGTCAATCATCGATAAAAACCTGTCAAACAGATACGCTCCGTCCCTCGGCCCGGGTGCGGCTTCCGGATGATATTGTACCGACATTACGTAATCCTTCTCGCATTCCACACCTTCCACCGTATTGTCGAGAAGGTTGATGTGAGTAGCCGTAAGGCCGGTATCTTTAAGGCTTTCATTATCGACAGCATATGAATGGTTCTGCGAAGTGATCTCTACCTTGCCTGTCTTCAGATTTTTCACGGGATGGTTTCCGCCCCTGTGCCCGAATTTGAGCTTATAAGTCTTTGCCCCGTATGCGAGGGAAAGGATCTGGTGTCCGAGGCAGATGCCGAATATCGGTACTTTCCCGGTCAGGGCTTTCACTGTGCGGATCGTGGGCTGAACATCCTCGGGGTTTCCCGGACCGTTGGATATAAGCACTCCGTCGGGGTGCAGCTGCAGAATCGTCTCTGCGGGCGTATTCCAGGGAACCACCGTCACATGGCAGTCAAGATCCACCAGGCTGCGGAGGATATTGAGTTTGAGACCGCAATCTATTATGACGATCCTCTTTCCCGATTCACTGATCAGACCGTACTCATAAATCCTGTCCGTGCTTACCCTGCTGACCACCGCGGTATCCGGCGTCCAGGCCCGCAGCTCTTCGAGAGCTTCGTTAATATCCCTGTCCTCATCGACAATATATGCCCTGCAGCTTCCGAAATCCCTGATATGTCTTGCGAGTTTTCTCGTATCGATGCCCGCAACCCCTGCGATCCCGTACTTTTTCATGATCCTGTCCAGGGTTTCGATGCATCTGAAATTCGACGGCTCATCGCAGTATTCACGTACGATCAGGGCAGACATTTTCGGAACCGAGGATTCATAATCATCCTCACAGATCCCGTAATTTCCGATCAAAGGATAGGTCATAACAACCATCTGTCCGGTATATGACAGATCGGAGAAGAGTTCCTGATAACCGGCCATTGATGTATTAAAGACCAGTTCCGCCTTTGTCTCTTTATCCGCACCAAACGCGGTTCCGATATACCAGGTTCCGTCTTCAAGGATTATTCTTTTCTTTTTCCCGTTCATACCGCAATTCCTCTCACATATTCATCTCGCGTACAAGTCCGCTCGATGACCGTTCGCCCGGCACTTAGCCCGGGTCGGGTGCTCCCGCTTATCGCACAAAAGACGCCTCCCCTAAGGAAAGCGCCTTTGCTTTGTGATGTATATTAATCCATTTTAAAATGCTTGTCAATTATTTTTTATCATGGCTCCCAGCATTTCTTCCACGGGCTTCGGATCAGGGAAAATACATTTATCCCTGTCAAAGATCGCCATTCCGCTTCCGTAGGATTTGAATACACCGTTATCCCAGTAACAGCAGCGGATCTTCAGCTCGCTTGCCTTTGCAAGAGTATATCCGAGGCACCTGATCCTGTCGGCGTCGTTATCCTTGTCAACGGTACCGAATTCATCGATATTGACAGGGACGTGGTTGACAATGAACCTGTTGTAGAGCTTCGTCAGGCGCTCATCGATCGGATCGGTTGATTCACGGGATTCAGTGTTGAATTCGGTAATATTTGCACCATCCTTAAGATAGAATGCAAAATGAGCCGGTGCATAGACATGTGCCGCAACTATCAGATGACCCTCCACCGTATCCTTCGGTAATCTGAAGCCGTCCCAGCATACGCCCTCCGTAGATGTCGAATACCCCGGTATGACAAGGAATCTCTCCGCATTCTCTTTGCCTGCTGCCCTGACTGTATCCAGAAATACCTGATTGAGGCGGTTTACGTCCTCCATTGCCGCACGACAATCGGGATCGTCATAATCTGGAGTCCATTCATAGGATGCTTTCGGTACGCGTATCTCGTTCATGGATTCAAACAACAGTCTGTCAGCCGGAATATCGCGCATTTCATACGCTATCTGCCGCCAGACGTTACGTATGAATTCAATAGCCCTGTCGATATGGGAATTGTCGGGAAGCAGAAACCCTTCGCAGATATCGTGGTGGGTATCAAGGATCACATACAGGTCCTCCGCGATGCACCATTTGACAACTTCCTTCACCCTATTCATCCATGCGGGGTCGATCTTATCTGTAGTTTCTTCCGTTCCGGCGTTATTGCTTTTTTCTGTAATTCCTTCCGTCACGACGGTGTCAACCACATGATTGTGCCAGGTAACCGGAAGTCTTAATGTCTTAAAGCCCGCCTTCTTTATCGCAGCGATCATTTCCCGGGTCGTTCTCGGATTAAACCACGCCAGCTCGCTGTTGATCCCGGTCAGAGGGCTGCCGGGTCTGGCGATGGCATCCAGGGAATTACCGAGGTTGAAGCCAAGGCCCATTTCGGCGCTTAATCTCTCAGCAGGACTGGGTTCCATGTTATCTTTTATAGTATCTCTTTTATCCCCGAAATAACGCTGCGAAGCCTCTTTCAAAATCTCTTCGGCGTCCGCCGTGTCGATATCGAGTCCCACGGCTTTGATCAGTTCCACATCCTGTATGCCATAGAAGTTCTGTGCCAGTGCCTTAACATATCCGAAGCCAAACTCCTCTGGGAAAAACGTTCCTCCGGCTGTCGTCACATAATACAGCTTCTTGGCTTTACATAAGCCCTTCGGCACTCCCTCGGGAGTATATACAAATGTCACTCCCAATACATTGATCTGTTCAAAATAAGCCTTGAGAGCCGCCGGGAAAGACAGATCCCAGAAAGGAGCCGCTATCACTATCCCATCAGCTTCGGCAAATTGCCGGGCAAGCCTGAATTCATCCGCATCAAACCGTCCCTCGGCAATGAGCCTGTCCCTTTTATTTAAAAAGCTCTGATCAACCTTCGGAAAATCGATGTCTTCCAACTTCAGTTCCGTCACGGGCCCGCCCTGTTTAGCTTCGGTCACGCTTCCGGTCAGCTTCTCCAGCAGTTGATCCGCAAGTTTTTTTGTTCTTGATTCCCTGCGTACGCAGGCATTTATATACAGGATCATCTTATACTGTACCTCCTCTTCCGACTTTGCCATACCTCATCCCGGACCTTTGATCTGATGTTCCGGGATGCCTTTTGTTCGGGTACAAAATATCCCCAACCCGGTGCAACCATCCATCCCGCTTGTTACACAGAATACCTCCGACGGTTGTCCACCTTTTGTTTCAGTATAAGATACTAACTAAGGAATGTCAAAAAAATCAGCATATTATTTGCCACAGAAAAGTATCAAAATATCAAACAGATATTAAGATAAAGTAATCCTCAACATCTCTACACATCTTTTTAAATATGTGCTATAATAAACAGAAAGATCCTATTCGTCTCATACGGAGGAAAAACAATGTTCTCAATGATCCTGAAGATGACCGGAGTCACGCTGGTCTATCTGTTACTTGTTATGGGAGTCTGGTATTGTTTTAAAGGCAGGAAACTGACACTCCTGAATAAGACAGTTATCGGACTGATATTTGCCGGAAGTGCGATCCTTTCTACCCATTTCGGCGTTTCCTACGACAATATGGTTATGAATGTCCGCGATATGGGACCGCTGGTTGCGGGCCTGTTCTTCTCCCCTGTTTCGGGTGTGATCGCAGGATTGATCGGAGGTATCGAGCGATACATTGCCGGCGCTTATTTTAATGTCGGTTCATATACAAAGATTGCCTGCAGCGTTTCCACATGTCTTGCCGGTTTCGTTGCGATGGTTATGAACATCAAGGTGTTCAGGGGTAAGAAACCGTCACCTTTCTACGCATTCTTCATGGGTGCGGTCATGGAAGTCTTTCACATGTATGTTGTCTTCGTAACACACAGGAGCGACATGCGCATGGCCTTCTCGGTAGTCAGCGTATGCGCTGTTCCGATGATTGTATTTACCGGACTCGGTATGGCGGCCTCTTCGGTAATGCTCCAGGTTTATACCGGCGAGTGGAAGAATCCGCTGGTCAGAAAAGATGAAGAAACCGTTTCGGTCTCCCAGAAATTCCAGCGCTGGCTGTTTATAATCACATCAGTCGTTATCATCGGCAATTTCGTTTTCGCTTATCTGCTTCAGACTCAGGCAGCCATTCAGGATAGCAGGGATACGCTCCAAAGAAACGCCAAGATCGTCAAGACCTGTTATATGGCGGAAAAGTCTGCTCCGGATGTTGAGTACGGTATCGAATATGCCGTTATTGCCGAGAACGGAACGATCCTCTACGGGAAAAACACGGGACAGGCCATTCCTCCTTCGGAATACGGCAAATTCAAACAAAACGCCGGGACGGTATTCAAGGGAACATTTTTCAATTTAAGATCTCATATCTTTGCAGAGAGGGATTTCGGAAATCTGTTTTTCGTCACCGCAATGTCTGACACCGAAGTATACTGGCACCGGGATGCCGAGGCCTATGAGCTGGCTCTCGGAGATATCCTGCTGTTCACGGTTATCTACGTTCTCATTGCATATCTTGTCAACCAGATAGTCGTAAATAATATAAAGCTGATCAATACTTCCCTCGGAAAGATCACCAACGGTGACCTGAATGAGGTGGTAACCGTAAGAAGTTCGTCGGAGTTTGCTTCATTGTCGGACGACATCAATCAGACGGTGCTGACGCTCAAAGGCTATATAGCCGCAGCTGAAAAGCGTATCGAGCAGGAGCTTGAATTCGCAAGAACAATTCAGGAATCGGCACTTCCGAGGAATTTCATCTTCCCCGACCGTGACGAGTTTGAACTGTTCGCCTCGATGAAACCCGCAAAAGAAGTCGGCGGTGATTTTTATGATTTCTTCTTTGTCAACAGACATAAGATCGCACTGGTTATTGCCGATGTTTCCGGCAAAGGCATCCCGGCCGCGCTGTTCATGATGCGGAGCAAAACTGCCATAAGAAGCTTTGCCGAGTCGGGAGCGACACCCGCGGAAATCATGGCCAAGGCCAACGCGGCATTGTGCGAAGGAAACGACGCCGAGATGTT
>JAGCZE010000131.1 GCA_017960415.1 Lachnospiraceae bacterium | reverse complement strand
TTGGATAGACAGACAGCGGTCTGATGGATCCGATATTGTCAGAAAAGCGTTACACCCGGAACGTGTGTCAAGAATATATTCATATCGACGGGGGCAGACCCGGCTCGAGAATGGGGTAAAGGTTGACAGTACCTTGAGATTTATCAATGTTCTTAAGCATTATGATCCAATGGACCTGAACGGCAATAAAGAAATGGTTTTCTATTCTCTGGTTTCAGTCGATGGGGATAACGATATAACAGAGCTGTTTAAGGCATGCTGCAGAGCATTAAGGCACATAGGTCTGAACAGGAACCGTGGTCTTGGACACATCGAAATAGAAACATTTGAAACGGAAGAAGCAGCAGACACTGCCGGTATGGCCTGTGAACTTGAGCTCGATCAAAAATATGTAATTGAATACCGTGTGGTGTCTGATGCACCTTTATGTCTTCCGGAATGTGATGACATAAGGACTTCGATCCCGGCAAGAACCGTGATCGGTGCCATGTCAGGGGTGTATCTCGGAAAATATGAAAACAGCTGTGACAGTACCTTTGACAGTCTGTTCCTCAATGGCGATGTAAAGTGGTCATCGTTGACACCGGTTATCCATGGGGAAAAATCGTATCCGGTTCCCATGTTTGTGGTCAAGCTTAAAAATGACAGCGGAAAACTGATAAACAGGTTCTGCCAACATGACAGCAAATGGAAATCATTGAAGCCCAAGACTGTGGAATCAGGGTATATGGCAAAATGCGATAATAAATTTGTGATCGCTGATATACCGGTAAGGACCGTATACCATAATTCAATTACGGGAAGAAATACAGGATCGACCGGATTGTATATGCAACCGTCCGTTGACAGTGGATATATCTATTCCGGAACGGTAGAATTTCCCGGCAGAATGGCAGATTTTATCATAAAGCTTTTAAGTAATAAAGAATTATACTTTGGCAGGAGCAGAACAGCACAATATTCAAGCTGCCACATTTTATCCGTCGGCAATCCCGAAAAAACTGATACCGGCATGAACTCTTATATTGCGGGACAGCCGGTCTATCTTGTGGCAAAATCAGATATATATTTACCTGTTTCCGGCGTGTCACTGCCTTCGGAAAAAGAAATACGTGAATTACTGACCGGTATGATCGGGGCTGATAATATAGTTCCCGAGGACAAAATGGACGTATGCGGTTATGCTACAATCAGCGGTTTCAATAATATGTGGCATTTGCAGAAGCTTCATATACAGGTTATCAGGGCAGGCAGTGTATTCTGCTTTACCGCATCAAAAGAAGAATATCCCAAATATATCAGAATAGGTTGCTGTCTGCAGGAAGGTTTCGGATATTGTGAACTGTTGTCTGAAGAAGGCATAGAATCTGTGTCTGTGATAGAAGATGGAATGGCTGACAGGTTTGAATCCGGCACAGAGGATACAGAAGAGTCGATAGTGCGATTCCGCAGCATGATACTTTCAAACCTGTACATGGAAATGATCTCAAAAAATGCAGAGGCTGTTGCAAAAGAAGTAATGAAGTTAAAGGGAACATCTGTGGATAATAAAGCTAAAAAAAGAAAGGGCATACCACAGGGTAAAATGAGGCTCCTTTTAGCTGAGGCAACCGACTACAGCGAGCTTAGAGCAAAGGTCGACGATATCAAGGAAAGTGACGTCGACAGTAGCTCGATCGGCAGAAAATGGGAATCTCATGAGCTGCTTGACCGGCTATACGGCTCAGACAGAGAAAAAATATCTGTTGAAACTATGATCAATGCGGGGGGCAAAGAGACATTAAACGATCTGGATGATCAAACAAGAGAAAGGCTGTGTTCCGATTGGAAGAAGCCGTTAGATATTGCATTACATTCACTACACTACGCAAAAGGGGGCAGACGATGAAAAAGATCTATTATGAAGTTCGCTTCAGTCAGAATTCGCCGTTAAGGATCGGTAACACTGACAGCGAGAGGACTGACAGTGATCTGATGCTTGATGGACGCGGGCTGCCTTTCATTCCTGGAACAAGTATAGCCGGTGTTTTGAGAAGCATGATAACATATGAAGATGCAAACAGGATCTTCGGGTATATAGAAGGAAATAATTGCATCAACAGCCGTATTATCATCGGTGATGCGGTACTTCCCGATGCTGCGGTTGTCGGGAAATACAAAAGAGATGGCGTCGCACTGAACGAATGGGGCATGGTTGAGAACAAATTCGATTTTGAGGTCGCTGAGTCAAAAGACAATTATGTGGCGATCTTTGAATGGAGCGGGAATGATGAGGATTATGAAAAAGACATCATAGGTGTTTTGGAACCCCTGTTTGGTGAAATCATAGAAACCGGTATAAACTTTGGAGCTAAAACGACCAGAGGTTATGGTTTTATGAGCGTCCAAGTCCGGAAGAAAGAATTTGATTTCCCCGGGAACTATGAAAATTGGCTAAAGTTTTCGCCCTATGCAGCGGGATCATTTTCGGATCCGGAGCTTAAAGGATTATACAATAAAACTGCCGATCGTATTGAGATATCAGCCGATATCAGTATTGATGGGAACTTCTCGGTTTCAAACCCGACATCAAGCAGGGAGCCTATCGAGAACGGTGCTTCACCGGATAAGGTGCCGTTGAAGAATTTCAACAATCTTCCTGTGATCAGTGGAGCTTCATGGGCCGGCTCATTCAGACACCATATGAATGCCCTATGCAGATCGATGAATATTGAAGAGGAAAATGTCAATCTTATGTTTGGAATCGATGATGCCCGGAAATATATATTCTCAAAATCAAAGATCAGATTTGAGGAAACAGAGATAAGCTGTGGACAAGAGATAGTTATCTCTAGGAACGCTATTGACAGATTCACAAGTGCCCCCAAAAACACCGGACTGTTTACGGCAGAGGTTTGCTATGGAGGAACCGGGAAATTGAGGATTTCGTTCAATAAAAACACTCTTACGGATTTGCAGAAACAGTTGCTTGCAGCTTCGTTGTCCGATCTTCAGCTTGGATTGCTTACAGCAGGTGGGGAAGGCGGAATTGGAAGAGGACGTATCCAT
>JAGCZE010000130.1 GCA_017960415.1 Lachnospiraceae bacterium | reverse complement strand
AATGGCTACACATGCGATGGACTCGCCGTATGTTGTATTGGGGCAGCCGCCGAAGAATGCACCGGCCATAGATCCGATACCGTCTCCGAGAAGTGTTCTGTGAAGTCCGGGATCCCTGGTAAGATCCTTCTCGATGATCGATGAGATGTTCTTGTGATCAGCAACATGCTCCGCAAATACTACGAAAGCTACGGGAACATAAGCTGCCGCGATGGTGCCCACATAAGCACCGGTAATATCTCCGAATCCGTCAAATGCCTTGATAAAAGTAAATTCGGGAACCGAAATGAATGTAGAGAATGAAACTCCGTCTTTCCAAAGAGCGGTGATCTTGCTGAAATCACAGATCATAAGAGCTGTGTTGTCTGTGGCGGATCCGATAGCGGTAAATATCGCTGCCAATGCGAAACCGGCGAGGATACCGATAATGAAGGGGATAAGACGGATCTTGCTTGAACCGTATACAGAACAGAGCGTAACTACAAGAAGTGTGGTAAGTCCGCACAGGATAGCGATCAGTTCATGGCCTCCCGCATTGGCTGTCTTAAGATCTCCGACCGCATTGCCCGCAAGCGAAAGACCGATGATAGCAACCGTAGGTCCGATTACAACGGGGGGCATCAGTTTATTGAGCCAGTCAACACCCGCAACCTTTACTATAACAGCTATTACTACATAAACAAGTCCGGCGAAGAATGCTCCGAGCAGCAGTCCCGCAAATCCTGCCGCTGCAGAAACAGCTCCGGCAAATGCCGCTGCCATCGAGCCGAGGAATGCGAAGGATGAACCAAGGAACACAGGGCTCTTTCTCATGGTGAACAGCGTATAAACTATAGTTCCTATTCCGGCACCGAACAATGCGGCACCGATGCTCATGCTCACCTCTCCGACACTGTCATAGGTTCCTGAAATGATCATGGGAACTGCGATAGTCGCAGCCATGATCGCCAGAAGCTGTTGGAACGCAAAGACGATCGCCTTACTGAAAGCGGGCTTTGCATCAACATTGTAAACAAGTTTCATGTTTGCTTTTCCCTCCTGAAAATAAAAATTTTCTAAACCATCCTGCTAATTTAATCAGATTTAAAAACCGTTGTCAAGCCGATATTATGCCAAAAAATTAATTTTCAAAGACCAAGTTTTTTGGCGTTTTATTCTTCTTTACAAAGAACAAATTTTCGTCTATACTAGTCTTTAATTTACGGAGGTTTACTTTATTTATGGACGATTTACTGGAGAAGCTGAACGATATGCAGCAGCAGGCTGTTCTGCATGATACCGGTCCGCTGCTTATCCTTGCGGGTGCAGGGTCGGGCAAGACCAGGGTCCTGACGCACCGCATCGCTTATCTTATCAGGGAACGCGGCGTAAGCCCTTATCAGATCATCGCGCTCACATTTACAAACAAGGCCGCCGGTGAGATGAAGGAACGTGTTGCGTCGATAGTCGGCGACGGAGCCGAGAGCATATGGGTCAGCACCTTTCATTCCTCATGTGTGAGGATCCTTCGGCGTTTCATTGACACTATCGGCTATGACCGCGCATTTACGATATACGATTCCGATGACAGCAAGAGCCTTATGAAAGAGGTTTTCAAATACCTCAACATCGATTCCAAGCAGCTCAAGGAGAAAGCGGTCCTCGGCATGATCTCCCATGCGAAGGACGAACTCATCAGCCCCGAGGGATTTGCAGCCGAGGCAGGTTCCGACCCCGTCGCAAGGAAAGCGGCTGCCTGCTACACCGAATATCAAAAACGTTTAAAAGCCAACAATGCACTGGATTTCGACGATCTGATATTCAAAACCGTCGAACTGTTCAAGACCAATCCCGATGCTCTCGATTATTACAGAAGGCGTTTCAGGTATGTCATGGTCGATGAGTACCAGGATACCAACCATGCCCAGTTTGTTCTGACCAGCCTGCTTGCCCAACATGTCAACGAATACGGTGATTTGGAGAAGAATCTTTGCGTAGTCGGGGATGACGACCAGAGCATTTACCGTTTCAGAGGCGCCGATATCCGAAACATCCTTGATTTTGAAGATATCTATCCCGATGCGGTAGTCATCAGGCTCGAACAGAATTACCGTTCAACGGGCAATATCCTTGAGGCTGCGAACGGTGTCATCCACAATAATGTCGGCCGTAAGGACAAAACCTTGTGGACAGCCAATCCGAACGGTGATATTACCGAAGTTGTCTGTTATGAGAATGATAATGATGAAGCAGCCGGCGTGGTCAGTGACATAGCCTCCCGGGTTTCGTCCGAGGGCTTCTCATACAAAGATTTTGCCATACTGTACAGGACAAATGCACAATCGCGCGCTTTCGAGGAGCGTCTGATTTACCGTAACATCCCGTACCGTATCATCGGAGGACAGAACTTCTATCAGCGCAAAGAGATCAAGGATATGATCGCCTATCTGAAGGTGATCGACGGCGGTCTTGATTCCCTGGCCGTAAAAAGAGTGATCAACGTTCCGAGGCGCGGTATAGGGCTTGCAACCATCGACCGGTTGGACGGATATGCGATGGAGAACGGCATATCATTTTATGAAGCCATGAAGATGGTTGATTTTATTCCTTCCGTATCAAGGGCCAAAACCGCGATCCACTCATTCGTCAGCATGATTGAAATCCTTCGTGACAAGCTCTCCCATGATTATTCCCTTGCGGACATCATCGATGAGATCCTTGAAGCGACACAGTATATCGATTATCTGGCAGAAGAAGATGAGGACGAAAAAGTAAAAGAACGTATAGAAAATATTAACGAACTGATCTCGAAGATCACGGCATGGACTGATGAGCGCGAGATGAACAATGAGGCAGCCGAATTAAGGGATTTCCTTGATGAGATCTCTCTTGTGGCAGATATAGACGGTTATTCGGAAGAATCGGATATCGTTGTCCTCATGACGATCCACAGCGCAAAGGGTCTGGAATTCCCGAATGTCTATATGGTCGGAATGGAGGAAGGGCTCTTCCCCGGATATATGTCGATCAACGCAGACAACCCGGCCCAGGAGATCGAGGAAGAACGCCGTCTGTGCTATGTCGGCATAACACGAGCCATGCAGCATCTTACACTGAGCTATTGCAAGCAGCGTATGATGCGCGGTGAGATACAGTTTAACAAAGTATCGCGATTTATCAACGAACTGCCCCGCAACCTAATAAAGATGTCCGGGAATCAGCACAACAGCAGGCTCTCGGGCAGCACTTCGAACAGACAGTATACGTTTGAGACATTAAGATCCGAACGGGATCATGAGAGCAGGAACTCCCAAATATCCGGAGTCACCTCTCACGGATCGACTGTCAGCTCATCGAAGATGTCTGATTTCCTGCGTTCCAATCCCTAT
This sequence comes from Lachnospiraceae bacterium, assembly GCA_017960415.1. Next base: position 4,221 of record JAGCZE010000130.1, on the reverse strand, counting down.
GCTGAGAAGCATGAACTCCCGCCGGCAGGACTCTCTGCCGTACAGGATCTCGGATTCGGTATCGGTGATTCGGTGAAGCATTCGAAGTTCGGAATCGGGACCGTCACTGCCATAGTCAAGGGTGGAAAAGACTATGAAATAACTGTTGACTTTCCTGCGGGAACCAAGAAAATGCTGGCTACTTTCGCTAAATTGGTTAAAGTTTAATCTTGTTTTAAATTTGTATTTATTTAAATCATATTTTAATTTTCAGGAGGATATTTTAATGGAAGCATCCAAAGAAACACTCTGTCTGACTGGCGGATATGTACCGGCACAGGGCGAACCCAGACAGGTACCTATTGTTCAGAGCACGACCTTCAAGTACGATACTTCTGACGGCATGGGCAAGCTCTTCGATCTCGAAGCATCCGGGTATTTTTATACCAGACTTCAGAATCCCACCAATGACCATGTAGCAAAGAAGATCTGCGACCTTGAGGGCGGATATGCGGCAATGCTCACTTCATCGGGCCAGGCTGCCAATTTCTATGCGATCTTCAATATCTGCGAATGCGGCGACCACTTTATCGCTTCCTCTTCGATCTACGGAGGTACTTTCAACCTTTTCGGCGTAACCATGAAGAAGATGGGCATCGAGTGTACATTCGTAGACAACGACATCACTCCCGAAGAACTCGAAAAAGTATTCCGTCCGAATACCAAGGCTGTATTCGGTGAGACTATTACGAATCCTACTGTTTCGATCTTTGATATCGAGAAGTTCGCCAAGGCTGCTCACGATCACGGTGTTCCTCTCATCATGGACAATACCTTTGCTACTCCGATCAACTGCAATCCTTTCGACTTCGGATGTGATATCATCACCCATTCCACTACAAAATATATGGACGGTCATTCCGTAGGAGTCGGCGGATGTATCGTAGACAGCGGAAATTTCGATTGGATGGCACACAGGGAGAAATTCCCCGGCCTTACAACTCCCGACGAAAGCTATCACGGGATCGTTTACGCCGAGAAATTCGGTAAGGCTGCATATATCACAAAAGCAACCTCACAGCTGATGCGTGATTTCGGTTCGATCCAGTCACCCATGAACGCATTCTACCTCAATGTCAGTCTGGAGTCACTTGCGGTTCGTATGGCAAGACATTGCTCAAGCGCTCTGAAGGTTGCGAAGTTCCTCGAATCCCAGGAAAAGGTTGCATGGGTCAGATATGCGGATCTCGAGAGCAGCCCCGAACATGCTCTTCAGCAGAAATACTGCCCCAACGGAACCTGCGGTGTTATTGCTTTTGCTGTCAAAGGCGGACGTGAAGCAGCGATCCGTTTTATGGACAGTCTGAAATTCGCTTTCATAGAGACTCATGTAGCAGATGCCAAGACCGCACTCCTCCATCCCGCCAGCCACACACATCGCCAGATGAGTGATGAGCAGCTTCGTGAAGCCGGAGTTGAGCCCGATCTGATCCGTTTCTCTGTAGGCCTCGAGAACCCTGACGATATCATTGCCGACTTAAAGCAGGCGCTTGAGAAACTGTAAATATATAAAAAGCTCTTTTCCTCGATGCAAGAGTCATATGATTTCTCTTGTCCGCCCGGAAAGGAGCTTTTATTTTTTTGATCTAAAATGCGTTTTTTTATTATTTGCCGGGATATGAAATGATCGAGTCAATATTGTAGCCCTTAAGACGTTCACGTCCCTTAAGTCCTTCAAGTTCCATCAGGAAGCAGATGCGTACAACCTCGCCTCCGAGCTGCTCAACCAGTTTGACGATCGCTTCGATCGTTCCTCCTGTTGCGATCAGGTCATCTATGATAACCACCTTCTGTCCGGGTTTGATCGCATCCTTGTGGATCTCAACCGCTGCTGTTCCGTATTCAAGAGCATATTCCATCTTGACTGTCTCGCAGGGCAGCTTGCCGGGCTTTCTTGCAGGGACAAATCCTTTACCCAGCGAATATGCTACCGGAACCCCGAAGATAAAACCACGTGATTCGGGTCCTACCACCACATCAAAATCAACATCCTTAAGCACCTTGATCAATGCATCGATGGAATCCTTAAGTCCGTCAGGATCCTGAAGGATACTTGTCACATCCCTGAACATGATACCGGGCTCAGGAAAGTCGGGAATAGTTCTTACATAATCGGCAATGTTTTCTCTTTTCATTTTATTTCACCTTTCTATTATTTTTTATATCTTGATTTAATTATTTTCACTCAAATTATTTTAACAATATATAGTCTACATTCGTGGTATAAAATACAACATCTTGTATTTGTATCGATTAGCAAACACAATTAATTCATGTTTTAATTTTTTCAGATTACCCCAAATCCGTATTTGGTTACTGAGTGGAACTGTACGCCAGCTTTCAGCACAGGGCTCTTAAACATTGGCTTGTTGATCGCATCGGGGAAGAATTGTGTTTCCAGACATACTCCGTTTCTCTTGCCGTAAGGAGTACCTCCCTTTCCGTTATGAGGCGCTATTGCGTTTCCTGCATAGAACTGAACACCCGGAAGATCAGTATAAACTGTCATCTTCCTGCCGCTTTTCTCACTTTCAAGCTCTGCTATCTTCTCACACTTGCCGCCTGCGATATCAAGGACAAAATTATGATCGTATCCTCCGCCTATCTTGAGCTGAGGATCATCATTGTCGATCCTTTCGGCAATCTCATGAGGCGTTGTAAAATCAAAGGGTGTGCCGGCAACTTTTGCTATCTCGCCCGTAGGAATGCATTCAGGCGTAGCAGGAGTATATTCTTTGGCATTGAGCCATAGCTTATGGCCGGTTGCCAGCCCCGAATCATGGCCGTTAAGGTTAAAGTAGGAATGATTCGTCATGTTCAGGATCGTATCCGCATCGGAAATGCCCTCATATATCAGTTCAAGCTCGTTATCGGAATTAATCCTGTAGGTAACGGAAGCAGTCAAATTGCCCGGGAACCCCTCATCACCGTCCGGAGATTCGAGACTCAGCTTCACAGAACACCCGTCATCACCGGTCACAGCCTTCCATATCCTCTTATGGAATCCATCGTTAAAGCTACTGTGAAGATTATTGCCATGCTCATTTTTGTCAAGTTTGTACTCGACCCCATTGATCGTAAATGCCGCATTTGAAATCCTGTTGGCATTTCTTCCGATCACGCTGCCGAAGAAGCACTGATTTTTCTCATAACCCGCGATATTGTCATAACCCAACACGATGTCCGCGAATTCACCGTTTCTGTCAGCTACAAACAGTGAAACCAGATTTGCACCGTAATCGATCAGTTCCGCTGCCATACCCTTTGAGTTCTCAATGCGGTACAGAGTGACCTCCTCTCCTTTCGCGGTTTTGCCAAAACTCCTCGTTGTAACACTCATCCTTTTTCTCCCCTCCCTGTTTATTTCTGTAGTAATTTTTTCACTCACTCAAGGCATCTTTTTTACGTTTATATATACAGAATCTGTACTCAAGATCCCAGTAAGTTTCCTCTTCCGAAACAGAAACGCATTCCCATTCGTCATTTTTATCCAGATTGGGAAAATAGGCATCAGCCTGATATTCATAGTCGATCTTCGTAATATAAGCTTCGTCGCAATAGGGAAGAAGCTGTTCATAAATGCTCTGGCCGCCTATTACGTATACGTCTTCTGTTTTCACATCCTTTATCCGGTCAAGCAGTTCATCGATACTCAGTACCGTCTCCGCGTCAATAACGCTGTAATGAGGATCTCTGGTCATGATGATATTTCTTCTGCTCTTTAAAGGACGTCCCCCCGGAAAGGTATCCATGGTCTTGCGCCCCAGCACCACAGTCTTCCCGAGTGTCTCACCTCTGAAAAAACGCTGGTCTGCGGGGATGCTCACCAACAGCTGTCCCTTATTGCCGATCGCCCAGTTTTTGTCTACCGCAGCAATTGCCCTCATGCTTTCCTCTCCCTCAATTAAATGTAGACCGCAAAAATATGCGGTCTTTTGCCCAAAATGATCCGGGCGAATATGTTCCACTACAGTTTTCCAGCGGGAACACACCCGCATTTTTATCTTACCACTACCTTGTTTACAGTGCAAGTAAACTTTCCCATGAAGAGGGGAGAATTGCCTTTTACAATACCTTACTGTACCTGTATCCGGGGAAATTGATTATCTTGACATTATTTGCCAGTAAAACCTTGATATACGGAGATTCCGCTCTTTGGGCAACATATTCTATAGTCCCGTT
>JAGCZE010000129.1 GCA_017960415.1 Lachnospiraceae bacterium | reverse complement strand
TGATCTTTCCATTTTAAATTATCTCTACCCTTTTTCCGCCCTGATCGATCCTGTGCTCACAGCGCACCATCATCTGTGTTGTTCTCGAAATCCTTCCTCTTACAGCGCGAAGTCCTTTGTGTGGTTCTCTGAATCCTTCCTCTTACAGCGCGCCGTCATTCCTGTGGTTCTCCGTATCAAGCAGTCCCGCAAAGAACGCAAGCGCCATGCCCTGACCCCAGCCCTGTATCCACTTTTTGCTTATGCCCATATATCCGGCGCGGTCCTTCATAACTGCGGTGCCACCGGAAACATTCATTACGCGGCCATCCTCAGCCACATTTGCAAGCAAGCCTTTGATAGATTTATTGATAAAAGGCGTATGAAGCGGATTGCCCTTTGCAAGCATCGCTGCGGCAATACCTGCAGATGCCGAGATTTCCTCGTATGATTCCTCATCATCGAGGATCGTCCTCCACAGGCCGTTCTCAGTCTGGCACATCTTGAGTGCGGAAAGCTGTTCATTAAGCGACCCTACTATCTCAAGAAACTGAGGATATAAATATGCCTCAGGAAGGATATGGCCTACCTGGCTCATCGTGTAAGCCGCCCAGCAGTTTGCCCTGCCCCAGTAGAAGCCTGACATATGGTCGTTAGTGATATTGTTGTAGCCGTGGTACCACAGCCCCGTATTTTCATTCTGGAGATACTGGATATGCCAATAATACTGATTCAGCGCGTCCGCGATCAGATCCTCGTCTTTTTGGATGACTCCGACACGCAGCATCAGAAATGCAGCCATGAACAGCGTATCGGCCCAGCACTGCTCCGGAAAATCGTTATTTGCTGAAACCGTATGCTGAAGGACATTATCACCGAAACGAAGCGCTTCCTTGCGCAGATAATCGATCTTCGTCATCAGGATATCCCAGTATTTCTGATCCTTGGTCGCCTCATACAGCGTGATCAGACAATGACCCATCGCACAGGTATTGACCGTCCAAACCTTAGGAAGCCCAAGTTCGATATAGAAATCGATCCTGTCCTTCATCAGCTTCAGGTACTTCTCATTCTTCGTGATCTCATAAGCCCTGCTGATGCCGTAATATGCCACGCCGCACGGCCAGTCCCATGTAAGATCCATGCGCATCGTACGCTCAACTATTTTGTCAACTACCTCTTCAACCTGTTTGCGGTCAAAATCAAACCCTGCCATATTTGCCCTCCTGTTTATAATAGATAAATACAATAGTTTTAGCTTTTCGCGTATACCAGCATTCCGTTCCCGTAGGGATCGTCCTCTGCTTCAACTTCTTCGGTAATGAAGCTGTACCCGTTCTTTTCCAGAACCTTTACCGAAGCATTGTTTCCTTTCATGACGCGGCCGTAAATCGTCTTGACCCCAAATGCCGATTCCACGAATTCGGTCATTGCTCGTACTACTTCTGTAGCATAGCCATTTTCTCTATGCCCACAGGCAATCACATATCCGATCTCGACCTCTTCAGGTTTCCCTTCCACCTCATTGATGCCGGTATCGCCAATCAGCTCTCCGCTCTCTTTCAGCTCAATCGCCAATACGTACGGAAGCTTGTTTTGGTCCACGCAATCAGCAAAGAACCCGATTGCACCTTTCGCTTCATCAATATCTTCGTAGCTTTCACCGGGGAACCACTTTTTGACCTCTTCATCCAGATGGATATCAAAGAGACGGTCAGCGTCATCCGGTTCAAACCTGCGTATTTTCAGACGCTCTGTTTCTATAATGTATTTCATCCATCTTTTCCTTTTTACTAAAAATCCATTTCAAGACAGTTACGGAATCATAATCGCTTCTTTGACAAAAAGCGTACAAATTAACTGCCTATTACTTTTCATAAAGGAACTTCTCCGGCAGCGTCACCTTGAAATCCCTTGCGAGATCACGGAAGTCCTGCACTGTGATGGTCTGCAGCTTATCGGGTCTCATCGAGAGCACCTTTACAAGGATCTCGGCCGATTTCTCCGCGGTATGCATGAGCCCGAAGGTCAGGTCAAAGTCAAAGCCTGCCGCGAACATTCCGTGATGAGCCCAAACTGCCAGATCATATTTCTTCATCAGCTCACTTGTCGCAACTGCGATATCGCGCCCACCGGGAACCATCCACGGTACAACGCCCACACCGTCGGGGAATACAACCGGGCATTCCGTAGCCATCTCCCAGAGTTCCCTTGTAAATACCTCGTCTTTGAGCGGCAAAACGAATGTCAATGCAATGATATTCGTAGTATGTGCATGATAAATTACCCTGTATCCGGGGTTGATCAGGAATTTCACCTCATGGTTCATCAGGTGGCTCGGAAGCTCCGAAGTAGGTCTTCCGCCGTTTACGAGTCCCCACATAATGCGGTAATTTACGCCTTCCTTGTCAAGTTCGATAATACACATGGAATCCGCCGGATTGATCACACAGTTCCTGAAAAACTTGCCCGAACCGGTGACAAGGAAAAACTCGCCGCCAAGGGCCGGTACGCTTGTTCCGATGGGTGTCCAATCCTTAGGTGCGAAGTTTTCCTTCACGCTCTCAACCTCTTCAGGCTTAATGCGGTATGAGAGGTTTCCGCCGTTTCTTTCGTGCCATCCCTGCTCCCAGCCGTCATTTGCCATCCTGATAAAGCCTTTTACAAACTCTGCGTCAAGTATTTTCATAAAGAACCGTCCTTTCATCTTTTCCATTCTCTGTACAGCTCACGTATTGATGTTTCATCTTTTGGATAATACATCCTTCTCGTATTTCTCAACTTCATCATAGAAGCCGAAATCATCCACAACACCTTCGCGCTTTAAGTACTCTTCCCATATCTCGCCGAGAGGAAGAAGCTTGACTGCCTCCTGCATTACCATCTTTTTCCCGAACTGGTTGGTATCCTGCAGTTCCTTCAGCATCTCATGAGGCATGCACAGCGCTTCCAGCAGAGCCTTCTGCCAGCTTCTGAAGCCTGTCGCGAGAGCTGATACACGGTTGATCGAAGCATCGAAATAGTCAAGTGCCATATGGATCCTTCCAAGGCCGCCGCAGCGCACGATCTCCTTGGCCATCTCGCGGGTTTCGTCGTCAAATAATACAACATGATCCGAATCCCATCTGATGGGTCTGGTGATATGAAGCGCAAATTCAGGATAGAAGCACATCAGAGCCGGGATCTTATCCGATACTACTTCTGTAGGATGATAATGTCCGTTGTCCATCAGAGGCATGCAGCCTTCATGTGTAGCCGCAAAGCTCAAAGTGAACTCCGCCGAACCTGCGGTATAAGCTTCAACACCGATACCGAACACTTTAGACTCTACGCAGGGCTTTACCAGGTTTCTGTCGTAGGGCTCAGCCAATATCTGTTCGATCGAATCCTTATATCTCATTCTCGGACCCATCCTGTCGGCAGGAACATCCTTGTAACCGTCACCGATCCAGATGTTCATGACACAGGGGATACCGGTCTCTTTTGCAAAATATTCCGAAATCCTGAGGCAGGCCTTGCCGTGCCTGATCCAGAACTGTCTTGTTTCCTCGTCGGGGCTTGTCAGGGTCAGTCCGTCCTTAACCTTCGGATGCGAGAAGAAGGTCGGATTGAAATCGAGTCCCACGCCGTGTTTCTTTGCAAGCTCCACCCATTTTGCAAAATGCTTCGGTTCAAGCGCATCCCTGTCCGCAAATTCACCCTTTTCGAAAATAGCATAGCTTGCGTGCACATTGATCTTCTTGCTGCCGGGTGTCAGTTCGAATACCTTCTCGTAATCGGCAAACAGCTGCTCGGGCGTCATCGCCTTCCCAGGATAATTGCCCGTAGTCTGTATACCGCCGGTCAGCGGTCCGTCCTGATCGAAACCCTTTACATCATCAAGCTGCCAGCAATGCAGTGCAACCG
>JAGCZE010000128.1 GCA_017960415.1 Lachnospiraceae bacterium | reverse complement strand
GGTCAACAGAAGCAAGCAAATCCATTGACCGCAATTACGTTTTTTTTGATTTGCGGTCAATGGAGACGAGCAGACTGTTTTTGGAGTAACTGTTTTCAAGGTTTTTTATTGGTAAAAGTGCGGCGGCGGCTCGGGTGTGGCGTGAATCTTAATATCGCAGCCTCTTGTACAAAAAGAACAGGCTCGTGACGGGTAGTCCCTGTCCGGATTGCATTTGTCGGACCGACCCGCGGTGCTAGCCGAGGCGAAATCGCCGCTTAGAAGCAGTTACACTCGAAGGCACTCCTGAGAGTGTTACTGCTTCTTAGCGGAAGTTTGACAAGGCGTTGCGGTTAGCAATCCGGACAGGGTACTGCCCGGACAGAGCCGTACGTAATGTAAATGGCTGCGATATTAAGATAGGGGCCGCCGCACGTATGAAACCGCGGTAGCCCCGGTGGAAAGACGTTATGTAAATGGAACGAAAAACTCGGATTACTTCCATGTTTCGTTGCCGATGGAGTTGAAGAGGTCGAGCATGCCCTTCACTGTTATGGTGCCTTTGCCGTAGAGGTAGTTCGAGGAGTGGCGTGCTGCCATTTCATCGGTATAGTCGGAGAGCAGGTAGACGCAGTAGCTGGTCTCGCTGCCGCTGATGTGATTGATGATCGGCGTGAATTCAGCGTTCTTGATGGTCGTTTCGCCGTTCCATTTGGTGATGGTCAGCTCGGCGATGCCTTCGAGATTACGTGCTGCCTGCGACATGTTCGATACGAAATTGCCGAGGGAGTAGTAGCAGGGAACGCGTCTTCCGTCTGAAGCATCGATGATCTTCATGGGCATTACAACGTGAGGATGGCATCCGATGATCGCGTCGGCGCCGGCGTCAGCCATCTTCTGGGCGAGCTTCTTCTGAGCGCTGGTGGGAGTATGCGTGTACTCGATGCCCCAGTGAGGCAATACGATAACAAAATCGGCCTTTGACTTGGCCTTTTTTATCTTTTCGAAGAGCTTTTCTTCAGTAAGGCTGCCGTAATATCCGCCGTATTCGTTATAGGTGTTGCTCTTTAAGATATTGACATAATAGGGCTGGATTCCCGAAGAATCGTTCAAAAATGTGGTAAAGTTGATAAATGCAATCCTGATACCGTTGACTTTCTTGTAATGGATGGTTTGGAAGGTGTTCTCGGTCTTGTGCATTCCGAGCATGATCGCTTCATCCTTGTGGGATTTCCAGTAATCTACGGTTACCTCGATGCCCCGGGTACGCTGGTCCCAGGAATGATTGGTGGCGGTTGTGACAACATTGATCCCGGCCTTGATCATCGCATCGCCGAGAGCCGTGGGGGTTCCGAAGGAAGGATAGCCTTTGTATTTGGCGGGATCGTCAATGAAAGGCGTTTCCTGATTGGAGATCATAACATCGAAAGTTTTGAAATAATCGGCTGTACCCTTGAAAATGGCATCATAGTTGTAGGTTCCGTCTGATTTCTTTCCCGAAGCAATAACCCTGTCGTGGAAGAGAAGATCGCCGATTGCTGCGATCCGGGCTTCTTTGACGGTCTCCACAACAACCTTGCATTTCAGTTTATAACTCTTTGTTTTATTCTCTGTAACAGGGACCGTGACAGTTGCGACAACGGTGGTCTTACCGTCTGCAACGGCAGTGATGCGGCCCTTTTTGCTTACTGTTACGATATCTGTGTTGCCCGATTTCCAGGAAACAGAACAGCCGTCTGCGTTTTCCAGTACAAGAGTGTATTTTTTGCCGGGCATCAGAGTAAGCTTTGTTTCGTTTAATGCCGGAACAGCGCGGTCGATATTACTTTCGGTAGCATTATTGGATGCTGCGTTCTGAAGAACAGTACCGGCCTGTGTTGACACAGGAATAAATAAAGCGGTGATAAGAAGCACCAGCACAAGCAATGCCGGTATATGTCCGAATGATCCGGATAAGATTTTTCTTTTCAAAATGATTCCTCCGTTCTGTTTTGTTTTCGCCGGGATCGGTTTTTCCGGCCGCTGTTTAAAAGTATATCACAGATAATCCGCCTTTGTATACAGAATATGTGAACAGGATTGAAAAAGATAAAAGTATATATTTATGGAGCATAAATTTAACCGAATGCTTTGTATTAATACCTTGTGAAATCGGCCGGAATGATTTATACTGAACAAAGCAGGTTTTATCATCAGTGAGGAGGAACCAAAAAAAGCATGAAAGCATCAAGACGCGAATTGAGATATGCAGCGGAGCATTTTAATGAGGTGCACCATACCACATTAAACCCCGAGGGGCCGGGAGTGGTACGTATACACCTTATTCCGCCTGTAATAGGGGATGACCGGATCGAACCGAGTGTGGCTATCATTAACGGACAGGATATCATCCCGGTGAATATTTCATGGAGTATCCTTCTGACCGAATTTATTGAAGAAGTCAATAAATATGCGGGGCGCGAGATAACAGAAGAGGAAGCCGAAACGATCAGGGAAAATACAGCGATCTCTGTCAAGAAAGTATATCCGCTGCTTCCCAAGAAACGCCTTAAGAATGATATCTTCAGGATCATGAATGCCTTTAAACAGGTTGCTTACGGCGAAGAAGTCGAGGAATCCATCGGATACATGGATCTCGGTGAGTATGCACCTTTCATGCGTGCGCCTCACAGGATGGATCTGATGGTCAGCGCCATGACCAAGAGCGGGAACTGGCATTGCAACCAGAATTGCATACACTGCTATGCGGCCGGTCAGGTTCAGAGTTCGGAAGATGAGCTCTCAACCGAAGACTGGAAGAAGATCATTGACAAATGCCGTACAGTCGGGATCCCGCAGCTGACCTTTACCGGCGGCGAGCCTACTATGAGGGAAGACCTGTTTGAACTGATCGATCATGCAAGATGGTTCATTACACGACTCAATACGAACGGCATCAAGCTGACCAGGGATTATTGTGAGAAGCTGAAGCAGGCCTCAATCGACAGCGTTCAGATCACGTTCTACTCTTCGGATGAGGATGTCCACAACAAGCTGGTCGGTGCCGCAAGATTTAAAGATACGGTCGCAGGTATCGAAAATGCTCTTGCAGCAGGTATCAACATCAGCATCAACACACCTCTGTGCACTCTGAACCGTGACTACGTCAAGACGCTGAAATACCTGCACGACAAGGGTGTGACCTATGTGACCTGCTCGGGACTTATCACTACCGGCAATGCGGCAGAGGAGAAGTCGGAGAATCTGCAGCTTACAAACGCGGAGATACGCGAGATCCTGAAAGAAAGCGTCAGCTACTGCTTTGAAAACGGAATGGAGATCAGCTTTACCTCTCCCGGCTGGGTGGATGATGACTTCTGCAAGGAGCTCGGTATTACAACACCCAACTGCGGTGCGGGCCTGTCAAATATGGCGATCACCCCCGGCGGTAATGTGGTTCCGTGCCAGAGCTGGCTGAGCGATCCTGTCCTCGGCAATTTCCTGAATGATGATTGGAACACGATATGGGAAAGCAAGGAATGTAAGGCCAGACGCGATTTTTCGGCATTGATGAGATGTGAATGCCCCCTCAGGATATACAGGGGAAATATCAGAAACAGCAGATGCTGAGCATATTTCGGCAAATGAATCATATACAAAAATACCTGTGAGGTTTTATCATGAAAGGATCCGGATTCTTTAAGCAAAAGAAAAGCACATCGGTGCTTTCAAATATTAGCCGTACAAAGCTGTGCGGCGGTCTGATCTCGGCATTATGCCTGGCATTTGCGATGATCTGCCTGACCGGAGCATTTTCGACCAAGGTCCGTGCGGCGGGCGATCTTGACGAGATACTCCTGTATGAGATCACGGTGGATGTCAATGAAGATGCGACATTGCATATGCTCTACCATATCGACTGGAAGGTTCTTGATTCGGACTCGGAAGGTCCGTTATCCTGGGTTGAGATAGGAATTCCCAACAGGCACTATGTGTCCTACCAGGCCCTGAGCGACAATATCAGCAATATTGCCTATTCGTCTTCAAACGGGTCAAGTCTGAAGATCACATTTGACAAAAATTATTATAAAGACGAGGTTGTAAGCTTCGATTTTGAACTGATCCAGGATTATATGTATGAAATGAACCTGCTGACACAGGGAGAGACCGTATTCCAGTTTACACCCGGATGGTTCGATGAACTGAATGTGGATAAGATGCAGGTTCACTGGAACAGCGATAAGGTCATCGAGTGGTCGCCTTCCTGCAAGGTTTGGGATGGTTACAATACCTGGGAGGCTTATTTCGGCCACGGAGAAGGCAGGGATTACATGATATCCGTGACTTATCCGAATGATGCTTTCGCGTTTGACGAGAGCAAGGCCGTTACAAAAGCCAATGATGAAGATACATTTGTTTACGTTATTGTCGTAATTATACTTTTCTTATTCGTTGGCGTACCGATCCTGCTGTTTATCGTCGGAATGATCGTTGTATTTTGTCAATTTACCCGTAAATCGGGATTGGGAAGTACAGAGAAAAAGATCACAAGGACGAAGGTTGAGTATTATCCGGATTGTCCGGGTTGCGGCGCACCGCGTCCCGAG
>JAGCZE010000127.1 GCA_017960415.1 Lachnospiraceae bacterium | reverse complement strand
CGTAGGACGCTTTTTTGCTCGTGGGTTCAAGTATCCGCGCATAGACCAGATCCGAAAGGATCGCATCAAGGTCGAATCTGTAACGATGTTTCTTTTCAATGTTTCTGAAAACGTTCTTCATCTTCAAGGAATAGTAAAGATCCTGAAGAAAAAGATACCCCGCCCGGAAAGTTCGCTGTTCACCCATAGTTATAGAAGCTGACGGAGACAAAGACAGGAGTACCGGACTGGATGATGCATTAAGCTCATCAACTCGTTCGCCGGCCCATTTGATGACTTCTTCCCTGGATAGATTCATTGACTTCATAAGTTCGTCCATGCGTCCAAGTTTTTCAACGTTTTGAGTTGTAACCTTTGTACTGCTGATCCTGATAGACTTTTCGATATAGAGCCTTTCAACTCCCTTGTCATTTTTTATCCTTAATCGCATATGTATTACCTCCTGATACTATTATAACATATATACGCTACATGCGCTACTATAAAATACATAAAATTTGACAAAAAAATAAAACTGGCGAACCAGTCTTTATAAGGGTTGAGAGGGTGTGATATGATATAAAAAGAGTCAGCAAACTGTCAAAGACCCGCGGTCAACGGAACCGGTAGATGGTTCATGAATACACTTGATCGACATTTTTGGTATAGATAATTGCTTTAAATACCAATAGGGACAACAATTCTCTACTCGTTGATAAAGGTACAAAAATATGATATAAAAATATCGAAAGATAGATAATGCGTCAAACATGGAAGTGTAGAAGGAGAAATGATATGACCAAAGTCAGCGACCCGATAACAATAAACAAAACAACATTAAAGAATCGTATCACCTTTGCACCTACGGTGAAGTTTGACTTTGCCGGACCTGACGGGAAGGTTACGCAGAAGCATATTGAGCATTACAGGGAGAGAGCGGAGCATAACTGTGGCCTGATATGCGTTGAGGCGACTGCGGTTACGCCCGATGGAAGATTTGCGAAGAATCATTTGGGATTATGGGAAGATGAGCAGATCGATGGTCACAAAAAGATCGTGGAGGCCTGCAAGCAGTACGGGGCCGCTATTATCATACAGCTGAATCATACCGGGATCACGGCGAATCCTGATTGCGGGCCGGCTATAGGTCCGTCCGCGGTGACGACCAGAAGCGGCGGGACTTCGAAGGCGATGAGTATTGACGAGATTAAGGAAATGCAGAAATGCTTCATAGAAGCCGCTATACGCGCCAAGGCAGCAGGTTACGACGGGATACAGCTCCATGGCTGTCACGGATATCTGATCAATCAGTTCGTAAATGAGAGTACCAATCTCCGTACCGATGAATACGGCGGAAAACCGGAGAACAGAGCCAGATTTGCTGCAGAGATCATACGCGGAATCAGGCAGGAGTGCGGGGAAGATTTCCTGATCTCTGTCAGGACCGTCGGCGGGGATCCCGATCTTGAAAGCGCGATCGCTGTCGCGGAGGAATATGTGAAGGCAGGCTGTGATTATCTGCAGGTTTCGCACGGATGCGGCGGGCCCGATCCCTCGCTTGCGATAGAAGGAGAGCCGTTCAGTCCTATTTGCGCGCTCGGAGTGCATTTTCATAAGCATTTTGCCGGAAGGGTGCCGGTTTCCTGCGTGAACAGCATTTTCGAACCGTCAGTTGTTCGATATCTGATCGAAAATGAATTAACGGATACAGTTGATCTTGCCAGGGCAATCCTCGCAGATCCGGCATTTCCGGAGGCGGTATTGAGCGATGCGCCTTATGTCCGCTGTTTTGAGTGTCAGAGATGCCAGTACGGGCCTTTTACACAGCATAAATGTCCGGCGGAGCTGAAACGGAAGAAGGAGATGCAGACCAGCAATGAATAAAAAGAAACTTTCGATAGTGATCATAGTGCTGTTGCTCGTGATCGCGGGTGTGGGCGGATTTATTTTCGGAAGATTGTCTGCCGGTAAAAATGCGCAGAACACGACTGAAGAAAGTGTTGCAAAACCCACGGGAAGGCAGGAAACAGGCGATGTAGCAGGCGATGCAAACGGGACATCGGATAATACAGGCACATCGGTATCGGATAATGCCAACGGAGCATCGGATAGTACAGGCAAATCGGGATCTGATACCGCAAACGGTACATCGGATAGTAGAGGTACATCGACAACAGATACTTCAAATGGGAACTCCGGGAATTCAGTTACAACAGCGGACGGATCATTTTCAACAGAGCCGACTCCTACAGCGGGCGTCACAGATACAGCCGCTACGGAGCCTACGAATACGGCTGCTGCGGAACCTACGACGGCGCCTATAGATACAGCAACAGCAGAACCTTCTGCGATGCCTATCGATATAGCTGTTGTGGAACCTACCGTAACGCCTACAAATACAGCTACAGCGGACCCTACTGAGGACCCTACCGCAGCGCTTACCGATACACCTACAGCAGAACCTTCTGCGATGCCTATCGATATAGCGGTTGTGGAACCCACTAAAGCGCCTACTGCGGCGCCCACCAAAGCACCGACAACAGAACCTACCAAAGTGCCTACCGCAACACCGACTGCGGAACCTACCAAAACACCGGTTAAGGCTGAAACCGGCACTCCGTTTGACAATCACGGGCAGTTGGCGGTGAAAGGGACGAAGCTGGTTGATAAAAACGGTGAGGAGTACAGGTTGCGCGGGGTTTCAACACACGGTATTGCATGGTTTCCCGATTATGTGAACAAGGATGCGTTCAGGACGCTGCGAGATGATTGGGGCGCGAATTGCATCAGGCTCGCGATGTATACGGCAGAATACAACGGATATTGCTCGGGCGGCAATAAGAGCGATCTGAAGAAGCTCGTTAACAACGGGGTTAAGTATGCGACAGAGCTCGGAATGTACGTGATCATTGACTGGCATATCCTGAGTGATTCGAACCCGCAGAACAATCAATCGGAGGCATTGAAGTTCTTTGAAGAGATGTCGGAGAAGTATGCGGATTCGGGAAATGTTATTTATGAGATCTGCAATGAACCTAACGGCGGGACCGGATGGTCGCAGATCAAGTCCTATGCCGAAAAGGTTATCCCTGTCATCAGGAAAAATGCTCCTGACGCGATTATAGTGGTCGGAACGCCCACCTGGTCGCAGGAGGTTGACAAGCCTGCTGCGGACCCGATCAAAGGCTATGACAACATTATGTATACAATTCATTTTTATGCGGCAACGCATAAGGATGATCTTCGCAAGAGGATGCAGAATGCCGTCAAATCAGGAATTGCATTGTTCTGCACGGAGTTCGGTACATGTGATGCCAGCGGAAACGGCGGAAACGATTTTAACGAGTCGCAAAAATGGATCGATGCGATGGAAAGTGCGGGGGTTAGCTACTGTATCTGGAATCTGTCGAACAAGTCCGAAACTTCGGCTCAGATCGCAAGCAGTTGCAGTAAAACCTCGGGCTGGAAGGAAAGTGAACTCTCCGCATCCGGCAAATGGTACAGAAATCTGCTCCGCAGCCTGACATCAGGTCAATTGACAAGCATTGGAGACGGTACCGGCGGGACAGGCAACGGCAGCACATCCGGTGGTATCGGAAATGGTACCGGCGACAAGGACAATGGAGGAAATAACGGAGGTACTGCCGGCGGCGACAAGGATAACAGTGGAAATAACGGCGGCACTTCCGGCGGTAACGGAAGTGGCAACGGTGGAACCTCCGATGGCAACAAAGAAAACAATGGTGGAAACGGAGATACCGCGGGTGGTAACAAAGACAACACCGGCGACAAAGACAACAACTCCTCCAACGATACCCTTGCCCCCGCAAAATCTCAGAAAGGCAGCATTACCGCCACATTGACGCACACAGGCGGGTGGAACGACGGATACAACACATTTTACCAATTTACGATTAATATCCAAAACGACGGAACCGGTGAAATCTCCGGTTGGAAGGTTACCGTTAGTTTCGGGACCGAATTTGGCCTCAGTCAGTCTTGGAACGGAACATTTGAAGAAAAAGGCAAGAAACTTGTGATCGGCCCTGTCGATTACAATTCGACAGTTGCTCCGGGGCAAGCTGTGGAAGCAGGCTTTATCATTTCATCCAATAAAGAAATAAAGGATATTTCCATAGTGATAAATAAATGAAAACCTTTTATAAACCAGTATTGATATTGTTTTGGAAACTAAATTTATAATAATCAAGTTTACCGTTCATATATCAAAAATGACCGCTCATGTCATAATTATGTATTTTTCCGGATAATGTGAGTATCATCACATCATACGGTGAAAGAACATTATGACATGAGTTTTTTCATTGGAGGAAAGTAATTCATTTCATTTATTATGTGAGGTTGGAAATATGGAGAATGTAATCGTTACAAAGGAACTGACAAAGCGATACAAGGACAAAACAGCTGTAGACAAGCTCTCGATCTCTATTCCGGAAGGAAAGCTGGTGGCATTGCTGGGAGTGAACGGGGCAGGAAAAACGACCACCATCAGGATGCTATCGTGCCTGTCCAAACCGACAGAAGGCACCGCCACGGTTTACGGCAATGATGTTGTAACGCAGGCAGATACCGTCAAGAGGCTGGTAGGCATTTCGACGCAGGATACCGCGGTGGCAGAGAACCTGACGGTGCGCCAGAACCTGGAATTTATGGCAGGGATCTATCTTGAGAAGGATCGGATAGAAAAGGCGGTCGCTGATACAATGAGTGCCTTTTCTCTCGAGGAATTTGCCAACAAGAAGGCAAAACTGCTCTCGGGCGGCTGGAAAAGAAAGCTTTCGATCGCTATGGCGATCATTGGCGAGCCAAAGGTTCTGTTCCTCGACGAGCCGACGCTGGGACTCGATGTATTGGCCAGAAGGCAGCTGTGGCGCGAGATTGAGGCGCTGAAGCAGCGTATGTCGATTGTGCTTACGACACATTACATGGAAGAGGCGGAGGCGCTTGCCGACAGGATTTTCATTATGATAAACGGCAGGATCGCGGCTGAAGGAACCATGAAAGAACTTGAGGAAATGACCGGAAAAACCGGGTTGGAAGATGTTTTTGTCAGCATTGCGGAGTCATAATACGGAGGTTTGAAAAATGAGTAAAAGAACAATGTGTTTCGTGAAGAGGAATCTTCTGGAAATGTCGAAGGATCCCCTCAGTTATATATTTTGTCTGGCTTTTCCGCTGGTAATGCTTGTGATCATGTCCATCGTCAATGCAAGCATTCCGGAGGAAGCGGGGATGTCGCTTTTCAGGATCGATAATCTCGCAGGAGGGATCGTTATTTTCGGACAGACATTTGTGATGCTGTTCAGCGCCCTGAATGTTACAAAGGACAGGTCGGGGTCGTTCCTAATCAGGCTGTTTGTGTCCCCGATGAAGGGCGGCGACTTTACCGGCGGTTATATTATCCCGATGTTGATCGTTTCGTTCTTGCAGTCACTGATCTCATTTGCGGCAGCATACGTGATAGCGCTTATTACGGGTTTTGACCTGAGTATCGCGGGGCTCCTGATATGCTCTGTGGCGGTTCTGCCGTCTGCGTTGATGTGTACGGCGATCGGATTTTTGTTCGGAACATTATTCAATGAAAAGAGTGCGCCGGGTATCTGCTCGCTCATCATTTCGCTTGGATCGTTCCTTGGTGGCATATGGTTCGACGCGGAGGGTGTCGGCGGGATCATTGAAAAAATCAGCAAATGCACACCCTTCTTCTACGCAACGAAGCTTGCGAGGTCTGTGATCAGGCTGGACTTTGGTGTGGATACATTTGTGGTGCCGCTTGCGGTGGTCACTGGAACCGCGGCAGTTCTTACAGCGCTCTCGTGTTGGGTATTTGCCGGACGCATGCGCGCGGATCTGGCGTGAGAGGCAGCAGTTCTTTCTGTACTTTCGGGTTGCGCGGGCCCGGCGTAAGAGGATCGGCCGGCAGATATGGAAGTACACCATATAAAAAAGTCTGCAAAATAAGCAAGTAACCCGGCAATGTATATGAGCTGCGGCAGTTATAAGGATTGTCCTCAAATCGAAAGTCTGATATAATAACGGAAACAGGCAAATACTTGAAAAAGAGGTTTTCCGACTATGATTATCAGGACTGAGATTGACGGTAAGTATAAGACGATCGAGCTGCATGTCTGCAAGGACGAACTGACGGACGAAGTGACCGATATAGTCCGAAATCTGCATGAAATATATGACAGGTCGGTTGCCGGTACCGATGAAAGAGGCAACCGCTGTCTGATAAAACCCGCTGAGATCATCTCCGCTTATGCGGAGGGTCAGCGGGTATTTGTTATGGGTCCGGACGGGAAATATACGGTGCCGAAAAAGCTGTATGAGCTCGAAAATGAGCTGCCTGAACGGAATTTTGTCAGGATTTCGAAATCGGAGATAGTTAATATCCGAAAGATCAAAAATCTGGATATGAGCGTTACCGGAACGATCAGGCTGATCATGAAGAACGGTTATGAGACTTACGTATCAAGGCGAAATGTCGCGAAGATAAAGGAGAAACTGCTGACCGATCGGGGAAACTGAATTAAAGAGATAGATTTACCGGAAAGACAAACCGAGCATTCGGGGCATGTTTACGGAAGGAATATTGGCGTATAAAATGGTTTTAGAAGGATGACGGAGGTTCGTTATGAAGGAATATTTGAAGAGAGGTCTGATAAGCTTTGTTATTTCGGCATTTGCGGGGCTTATTGTGAATCTGACCATAGACATTTTCGTAAAT
>JAGCZE010000126.1 GCA_017960415.1 Lachnospiraceae bacterium | reverse complement strand
TACCTGTTACTGGATAGCCAATGCAACATCGCAGGCGCGGAAGACCACCGACAGTGAGATGCTCGAATATGCAGTCAAGAAACTGGAGTATACACCTCCGGTGCTTACATATACCCACACCGAGAAGAAGTATCATCCCCGCTCAAGCGGCGGCGGTGGCGGTGGAGGCGGCGGTGGCGGCGGAAGCCACGGCGGCGGCCATAGCTTCTAAGTATGTGCAAAAATCGTTCCGGAGGGCACACCTCTATATACGCTCTATTATTGAGAGGAAGGCGTCACACCATATTTATATATATGTCTTCCCCTTGAGGGGAAGGTGTCACACCATATTTATATATATGCCTTCCCCTTGAGGGGAAGGTGTCACACCGTAAGGTGTGACGGATGAGGTGTAGCATATCAGGTGTAGCAAAAAACTGTAATATGAGGAAAAAAGGGGAGAGAATGAAAAAAAAGACGAAAATTATATTTACGATAATCTGCGCTTTCATAGCGGTTGCATTTACGATCAGACCAATTCAGGCGCAGGCGGCCGGAAAGCTGTCGGTATCGGATACCAAGCTGTGGCTGAACGGCGAAGGCCAACTGGTCGTAACCTACGAAGGGCACACCGACGAAGAGCTTGAAGTCAAGGCAAAAGCCGGCAGCTCGGTGAAGATCAAGACCGGCAAATGGAAGGGCGATGAATGCATTGTCACGCTTACGCCCAAGAAGGACAAGAATACAACTCTGACCGTAACTGTCGGCAAGGAAACCGCTACAGTCAAGCTGTACATGCTGAAGGAGCAGGTGCGTCCGGCCGAAGAGATATACACATATATGAAGGACGCCATGGTCGAGCTCGAGTGCGTTGACAGTGCGGGTCAGGTATACATCGGTTCGGGCTTCTTTGTCGGAAACGGACTTGTATTGACGAACCAACATGTTGTGGAAGCCGCCTCGAAGATCACGATCACCGATTATTACGGTAAAAAATACCCGATCAAGGATATTCCTGCGATGGATGCCGAGCATGACCTGATACTGTTCAGGGTGACCGCGAAGAACAAGGGAGCACTTACATTTGCCGACAAGGTGATCGGCGGCGAACGCATCTATAACATGGGCAGCCCTGCGGGCCTTACAGGCTCGTTTGTTACGGGTCTTGTCGCAAATGAAGGCTATGACATCGACGGAACACGTTATATCCAGCTCTCCATGCCCACCGGTATCGGTTCGGGCGGAGGTCCGATCGTCAATGCAAACGGGCAGGTTCTCGGAGTCATGACTCTTGTTGTAACCTCTGCGCAGAATATCACGATGGCCGTTGATTTCAGCGAAGTCAAGGCATTTATGGATACGGTGGCAGCAGGCGGGAGCCTGAGCGTCAATGAGCTTTATAAGATGAATGCGGGCAAGACCAAGAGTTCCAATGATTACAAGATATTCGACGGACTTACGGATGAGCATACTTCGAAAGCTTACGGCGAGAAGCTCAAAGAGCTGACCAGCGAAGAGATATACCGGCTCGCGCATGAAGCGTCTGTAGATATCAGGATAGTATATACCAGAGACGGGAGCGGTGTGACCGGGTCGGGATTTTTCATTGACGATAACACCGTGGTGACCAATTACCACGTGATCGGCGAATGGGAGCCCGGAAGGACTGTTGAGATCACGGATTATAACGGTAATACCTATATTCTGGACGGAGACGCGAAGTTGAATGAGTACTATGACGTTGCGGTTTTGAAGGTGAAGCCTGTAAAAGAAGGAGCAAAACACGGGCATCTTGATATCGCTCCGAATTATGTTCCTGCCGTAGGCGAGCAATTGTACGGCATGGGAAGCCCTGCGGGTTACAAATGCACATTTTCCGAGGGACTTACGATCATGTCCGAGAGAATGATCGGAGATCTGGAATTTATCAACTCCGCGGTGCCTATCACTGCCGGATCGAGCGGCGGCCCGCTGATCAACAAATACGGACAGGCGATCGGCATTAACAGCCGTGTTATCAATATTGTGACTAATTCCAACCTTGCAATGCCTATCAAGTATATCGCAAAGGCAAAATAAAGGAGAATGCAAATGAAATATGAGCTTGTCTCGCCCTGCCATTTCGGGCTTGAAGCGGTTCTGAAGCGTGAGATCACGGATCAGGGACTTGATATTGACCGTGTCGAAGACGGCAGGGTTTATTATTCGGGCGATGAGAATGCGATCGCGCGTGCAAACATGTTTCTGCGCACGACAGAGAGAGTACTTCTTCTGGTCGGGGAATTCGAGGCGCGCACATATGATGAATTGTTCGAAAATACAAAGGCTCTCAACTGGCCGGACCTGATGCCGGAAGATGCCAATTTCTATGTTACAAAGGCTGCTTCGATCAAGTCGAAGCTTTTCAGCCCGTCGGACATACAGAGGATCGTCGGCAAGGCAGTTGTTGAGAGTATGAAGGGAAAATACAGGACTGAGTATTTCTCGAAGAACGGCGATGAATACGCCATCAGGGTTACGATCAATAAGGACAGGGTAACGGTTTCCATAGATACATCCGGTGAATCGCTCCACAAGCGCGGATACCGCAGACTTACTGCGAAAGCACCGATTACCGAGACCCTGGCGGCGGCCATCATCATGCTGACACCCTGGAAGGCTGACAGGATACTGGTCGACCCGTTCTGCGGCAGCGGCACATTTCCGATCGAAGCGGCCCTGATAGGCGCAGGAATAGCGCCCGGACGCAATCGCGAATTTGCGGGGCAGAAGCATGCTTATGTTCCGGCAAAAACCTGGAAGGAAGCCCTGGATGAGGCAATATCGCTTGAAAAACGGGATGTTGAGATGTCGATACAGGGATATGATATTGATGGCGAGATCGTCAAAGCGGCCAGGCAGAATGCGAAGCTTGCGGGAGTTGAGCAGTATATCCATTTTCAGCAGCGTGATATGAGAGAGCTGAGCTCGACGAAGCAGTATGGCTTCGTGATCACGAATCCTCCCTACGGAGAGAGGCTTGAGGAAAAGGCGGCTCTTCCGCATTTGTATAAGGCGATGGGAGAAGCGTTTTCGAAGCTTCCGAACTGGTCGTATTTCTTTATCACAAGCTATGAAGAGGCCGAGAAATACTTTGGCCGCAAGGCTGACAAGAACCGCAAGATCTATAACGGCATGATCAAAACCTATCTGTATGAATATTACGGGCCTAAGCCTCCGAAGAAGACGTCGCCTGCGGCACAGTGATCTCGTCGGTCCATTTGAGGATATCTGCCATAACTTCATCCTTGTTGAGCTCGTTAAGAAGCTCGTGGCGGCATTCATCATAGATCACGCAGTGGGATGCGGTGAAACCGTAGCGCTGGAGTGTGGCATAAAAGCGCGAAACCCCCTTGCCGTAATCGCCTACGGGATCGTCGAGACCTGACATTATCAGGATCGGCAGATCGCGGCGTACCTTCTTGATCGTACGATTGGAAGAGGCGATCTGCGTCAGCTTGATCAGATCGTAGTAGAATGAAGTTGTGCACATATATCCGCAGTACGGATCGTTAATATAGAGCCCAACAAGGCTGTTGTCCCGTGTGAGCCAGTCGAATTTGGTCCTGTTGGAAATGCGTGAAAAGCTCTTGTAGCCTGTGGTTGAATTCGCCAGGAAAGGTGAACGGTGGGTGGGACTTTTTAAGACCTTGATGCAGGACGCAAGGAAGCATCCCAGAGCGGTCTTTAAAGCACGTTGATGCGTGGTACCGAGCAGAATGACTGCATCGAATTTGTCATATTCCGCAAGCACACATCTCGCGATCAGCGAACCCATGCTGTGTCCGAGCAGGATCAGCTTCTGACCGCGGTTATTGTTCTGAACATAGTTAACAACAGAGACAGCATCGGAAATAACGAGTTTATACCCGTTATTATCGGCAAAATGCCCCAGTTCCTCGTATTTCTTATCCTTGCCGTGTCCCCTGTGATCGTAGAGGAAAACATCATATCCGTTCGCAGCCAGAAATCCGGCGAATCCCTTGTAGCGTTCATGATGCTCTGCCATTCCGTGCAGGATAACAACACTTCCTTTGACTTTGGCAGAATTGGTAAAATAGGGATACATGTTCGTTTGATATTTATCATTCTGGGTGAGTGTGATCTTCTCTATATCCATCTGAAGTTTCCTCCGATAATAATCTGATTTTGACTAATTATGAGTTTACGCCAAAATGTTGCAAAAAGCAAATTGTTTGGGTATACTGTGTGAATATGGGAGTAACTTGGAGAAAAACAATATTGCGCAGGGAATTAATACTTTTT